>CAILUI010000096.1 GCA_903837355.1 uncultured Victivallales bacterium | reverse complement strand
GTCGGAGTCGCAACCCAAAAAGGCTGTCGCCGCCAATCCCGCGATTGAGGATCGAATGGTGGGGGAAAAATTCCTGAAGCGGCCAGTTACCGGTCAGCGAATCTCCATAAAAAAGATTCGGCACCGGCCCAACCGAAGGGCTGAGCGACCGATAGTGTTCGATCTGGGCATACCGAAGATGGGTCGCATAGTCCGCCCGCACACGCTCCAGCCGTGTGGGATCCCACAGGCGTTCTTCAGATGACATCGCAAAATCCTTTCAGTGGCTGCATCAGTGTTACGTAATGCCTCCATATATCCTGGCTGACCGTGTCCGGTACGCCGCTGGCTTCCATAAGAATGAAACCGCCGCCTTTGCGGCATAGGGCCAGGGTCTCGTCCAGCGTCGCCGCCATGGCAGCAGGCTCGAGCGAGAAAAACTGCTTGGGCAGGCCGCCCACCAGGGTCAGGCGGCTGCCGTACTCGCGCTTCACGGCCGCCAGGTCCATACCATCCGTCGGGTCCAGTGGATTCAGCAGGTCAAAGCCGGCTTCCACAAGGTCCGGAATGATCGGCATGATGTTCCCGTGGCTGTGCAGGTGGCAGAATCGGTCGGAATACGAATGAACCAGACGATTGAGCGCCACATGCCAGGGCTTGATGAACTCGCGGTATACCGCAGGGGAGATCAGCATACTGTCGTTCGAGCCAAGGTCATCGCACAGGACAAGGCAATCTACGCCGGCCTCCAGCAGGTGGCGGGCAGCCGCCAGATTCCATTCCCCCATGCGCCTCAACAGATTGCGCATGCATTCCGGTGCGCTCAGGAATCCCATCAGGGTTTCGGGGTAATCCAGAAAAAAATAGTGTAACCCGCTGAAGAAGCCATTGAGGTTGCCGTAGGTGAACTCGCCCCGGGCCTTGAACCACGCAGCGTCGGCCGCCAAACCCCGCCAGCGCTCCGGCAGATCGGGATCGGGCAGGTCCGGCCGAGCCCAGTCCTCGGGGACAGCCATGGGCAGTTCCCTGATGTGGTAGTTATGGGGCGTCCGCTGGTACTGGTGAATGGCGCCGGTTTCATAGCGCACGCGGAATCCGGCGACATCTGCATCGTAAACCGTGCCGTTGAACTCACCGGGGCCGCCGTGGCCGAAATTGGAGTTGCCGCCGCGGCCGAGTCCGACCGCACACTTGCCCAGCGCCCGATTGAAGGCCAGCAGTTTTTCCCGCTCGGACTCCGCCAGCGGGGCGAAGCCGTAGGCGCCTTTCGCAGGAAGGAAGTAATAGCTGTCGTACAGCCCATCGCCCATGAGCCGCGCTGCGGTAGCGCGATTGAAAAAGCCCATCGGCCAGTAGGGCACAGCCTCGTTTTCGCGGCGGATACAAGCCTTCATTCGTTCGCGATTCGTCATGATCGGTCTCCCAATCGAGTGGCTACCCGATCCAACGCCGCGGCCGCCGCCATCAACCCCCGCGGCAGATGAAATGGATCTTTGACCGGCAAGGCGGCCGATGGGGCCGGGCGGCCCTCACGGTCGAGCCACTGGCGCCATTCCCCGGTCGCCACAGGATAGTGAGCGAAGGCATAGTCACGGACGCGCTCGTGCCATTCCCGGCACCAAGTCTCCCCGGTGTGTTCCCAGGCATAGGCCGTGGCGACCAGCGCCTCCACCTGCGCCCACCAGGGCTTGCCATCGGCCTGTTGCCAGCCGACCGGCTCCCGCCCGCACACATCCAGCGCCAGGCGCAATCCGCCGAACTCCTCATCCCACCCGGCCTCGAGATGACGGCGTATCAGGTTACAGCAGGACGGTATGCGATCGCATCGCTCCGGGTCGCCCGCAAAAAGATCCATCAGAAACCACATCGCCTCGATGACATGTCCAGGAACACAAACCCGCCCCGCGGGTGCCTCGTCGTCGAAACCGCCGTCAAGCAGCGCGAACTCCCGGTAGAGTCCGGAGCCGGTGTCGGCAAAATCCGCCAGCAGCTCATCCGCCTGTCCGACAGCCGCCGCATGCCAGTCCGGGCGGCTCAACGCCCGGGCCGCCTGGTCCAGGACCCGGGCGAAGATCATGCGTACGCCGAAGGCCTTCCAGCCCGCCGGCATTTGGTAAGGGGCAATCCCGTAACTGCCAGGCTGCGCCAACCGGTCGCGGACGATGCTGACCGTGTCGCGGATGGCCTGCGCCGCCTCGGGGTTGAGGGTCACCCGGTAATAGGCCGACAGCCCGTCGAGGGCGAAACCATCCACATAAATGCTTTCCGCGCCCTGGAGCACGCGCCCGTCGGCATCGGTCCGGTACACCCAGCGCCCCTCGCCATCGCGGCCATGCCGCAGCAACCACCCGGCCAGGCCCTGCGCCACCGCGAGCCACTCCGGGCGCGGCCCGAAGGTTTCGCACAGCGCAGAGAAGGTCCATAGCGCACGCCCCTGCGACCAGACAAAGCGGTCGTGCGACAGAACCTTGCCAGCGTCGTCGAGGCAGTTGTTCAGCGCGCCGGACGGATCAAGGGCGTGGCGCAGCCAGAACGGGACGACGTCCTTTTGCAGGGTTCGCCGGTAGTCGGTGGCAAGGCTTTCTGTGAATCCATCTACCATTACCTATTTCCCACGGCCTCACACGCCGACAGCCAGGCCAGACCGGTGGTGAAGGGCCGCACGTAGAGGCCGTAGTACCGTTCGCCTTCTGTGGTCGCCAAGCCATCGAGGAAGCGCGCGGCGCAGGCCTGCCAGGCTGGATTCGGACCG
>CAILUI010000095.1 GCA_903837355.1 uncultured Victivallales bacterium | reverse complement strand
GAGCGCGTGAGAACGTGAAAGCGTGGATTCGTGGCAGACGGCCGGCACACGCGCCGTAACCCTCACGCAATCACGCTCTCACGCTTTCACCGTGCCGGTGACCAACACCGATGGTCGTTGGGAAAACGGAACCGCCCTGGCACGGGTGCCGTGAAGCTTGCAGAGCCCCTGCGAATGGGTATACTTAAGGGCCTGGCCAGCCGTCGTCGCGGGGCCCCGGGAAGCCGCAGACAACCTTGGCTGGATTCCCGTGTCCAATGACCAATTGTCGTAGTTTGTGCCTGGATGGCATCTCCGGGGCTCGGCCCGGGGCCGGTGTCGTTTGGGGTCCGTAGTAGTGGTTTGACGAGGGTCGCGCTGATGAAGAAGTGGCTGAAACGGATCGGCATGGTGTTGGGTGCCCTGTTGCTGCTCGTGGTGGTGCTGCTGTTCGTGGTCACGCGCGGCGGGTTCATCAACGCGGTTCTCGTGCCGCGGGCCGGGAAGGCTATCCAGACGGATATCCGTATCGGCTCCCTGGATTTCTCGCCCTTCTCTCGCCTGCAGGCCGGGGATGTTCGGGTCGGTCCGGACGATGCGCCACTGCTGCAGGGCAAGCTCATGCGCGTGCGCTACAGCCTGCTCAGTGCGCTGTTCGGGAAAGTACGGGTCGATGAAATCCGGCTCGAGGATACCGTGGTCCATGTCGTCAGACGTGCCGACGGCTCCATGAACCTGCCGGTGTTCCCGCCCAGTAAACGCCATCGCCATCCTGATGAGGACGAGGATGAAGACCCGAGTAAGGCCGAAGTCGCTCCTGTGCGGGTGGCCGACGTGCGCCTGTCGGGCCTGTCTTTCGTCTACGAACAGCGCCAGGGACCGGGCCAGGAGCCGATCCTTGCCAAGATCTCGAACCTGTCGCTCGAGGTGCCCGAGGTGCTGGGCGGTAAGGACGTCAAGCTCAAGCTCAGCGGCCAGGTCGACGAGGTGACCGTTGGCGGCGTGGCCGGGGTGAAGGGCACGCTCAGCGGCGACTGCCGCGTCGGGCTGTTTCCGAACCTGTTGGTGTCCGGTCTCGACCTGGCGCTGCGGATGACCTTCACCCAGGGCAAGGCGAACGCGGTCGACCTGGCAGGTCGCGAACTGCGCCTCGATGTCCAAGTCGGGGCGGAGCGCGGCGCCTACATCATCCGCCGTGTCGCCGTGAGTGAACTGAGCGGCGATCGGCCTGAGGCCGCACTGGTGGTCACGGGGCGGGCGCAGTTGAAGCCTGCGGACGTGCAGTTGGAACTGGTTGCGGAGCCCATCGAGTCGGCGGTGTTCAACCTCGTTGGCGCCCTGCTGGGTGACGTCTCCTTCGGTGCGCCGTCGGGGACCTACCGTGCCAAGATCGGGGTCAGTAGCCCGCAGCGCCTGCGCTTGGATATGGAGCGCATGCAGGAGTTGCCCTGGACCGCCGTGGTCACCGGTCGCCTCGACCTGCGTGCCCTGAGCCCGCGCTCGGAAAAGTGGGGCCTCCACGACGTGGCTCCCTTCAACGCGAGCTTCGAGCATGACCTCACCTGGCGCACCGACAGCAAGACGCTCGAGGTCCGGGTCCTGGCCGCCCACGCCGGTACCGCCGACCGCGAAATGCTCACTGCGGAACTGTCCCGGCCGTTGACCCTGGACTTCGCCGGTAAGACGCCCGCCGCCGCGCAGGCCGAAGCGGTGCTGGCGCTCAAGGCGCGCGGCGTGGCCCTGACCACCGCCAATCTGCTGTTGCCGCCGGGGCTGCCCCTGGCGGTCGCCGACGGCACTGTCGATGCCGACGCGGAGCTCTCCGTGGCGCAGCAGGGCGCGGCGCTTGGCCTGACCGCCACGGTGAAGGTCACCGATGCGCAGTTGGTCGACTCGGCGGGCGCGCGCGGTGCGCCGTTTGCGGCCGAGGCCCGCCTTGGGGCCAAGGTGGCCGATCTGCGGCGTGTCGATGCCGAGGCGCTGTCCGTCTCGCTGCGCCCTCAGGGCGCTACCCCCGTCGAGCTGAAGGCGTCGGCGCGTCTTGATCTCGACCAGGGCGGCGAGGGTACGGCGTCGCTGGCCGGATGTCGCGAGTCGCTGCTGGTGCTCTTGCCCGCCAGTCTGGTCGCGTCCCTGCCCGTGCAGCGTTTCGCGCTGGATGGCGAAGTGCGCTGGCAGGCCGGCAAGGGGTTCCAGCCGCTGACCACCGACGCCAGTGTTCGTCTGACCGGGGTCCGCCTGCGCGGCCAGGAAGGCGCCAACGAGCTGGCGGGCGCCTTGACGCTGCAGTCGGAACTGAAGGCGGGCGAGCTGGCGCTGCGCTCGACCGCCTTGGACGTCTCGATCGGTGGCCAGCCCGCGCTGCAGATGGGCGTGCAGGGTGCCTTGGGCCTGACGCCGGCCGGAGGGGCTGCACGGACGCTGAATCTGACCTCGGAGTTGATCGACGTTGACCGCTTCCTGGCCTTTGCCAAGCCGCTGCTGGCGCCGCCGTCGGGCAGCGCTACCCCGTCGCCGGCCGCTGCTCCTGCGGGCGCGCCGGCCGTCGCCCCGGTCTCCGCGGTAGCCCCGCCTTTCCTGCCGCCGTTGAACCTGGTGCTGAACCTGGACCTTCGCAAGATCGTCTACAACGGCCGTGCGGTGGCGGTGGCCGGTGCCGCGACGCTGGCGGACGCCGCCGAGCTTAAGTCGCTGGTCCTGCGGCTGCCGAGCGGCAACCTGACCCTCGACGTTCTGGCCAAACCCGAAGGCGCCGACTGGCGCACCCGTCTGTCGGTTTCCGCTGCCGGAGAGGCCCTCGCCGAACTGGCCGAGTGGGCCGGCAAGCCGCTTCCTGCAAACTCGCTCCAGGGGACCACCCTCCTGGTGCGCTTCGATGGCGCCGCCGCCCCGGATGCGTCGCGTGTGCGCGTCGAGAGTATGGACGTCAAACTCGCGCAGGCAGGGCAGAGCCCCATGCTCGGGGTCGGCCTGGCGAAACCCCTGACCCTGACGCTCTCGAAGGAGGGCGCCGTGACCTGGACGGCGACCGAGCTCAACGTAACCGCGGCGAAATTCCCGCTGACCCTGGCCAACGCGGCTCTGCCCGCTGACGCCGGCATGCGCCTCGACGGTGGCGTGCTCGATGCCGCGCTCGCCGTCGTCCTCAAGGCGGAGGCGCTCAGTGCCGATGTCCGCGGCACCTTCACCGTGGCCGACCTGGCGGGGCGTCGCGGTGAGCAGGCGTTCGCCGCCATCCGGGTCGAAGGGGCGGTCGAGGGCCAGGCTGAGGGGAAGGACCGCGCCACGCTGTCCAAGCTGACGGGAACCGTGTCGGCGGACGGTAGCCGTGCGCTCTCCTTCTCGGCGCTGGCCGCCTGGGATCGCGCCAGGGGCAGTTCGGGCAGTCTGGAACTGAGCGTGGATGTCCCCGTGGCCCTGAAGGCGGCGGCCATGGGCGCTCAGGCGGCCATGGTGCAGTCTCTGACTTTGACGCTGAAGGCCAAGGCGCAACTGCCGCCCGAGAGCGGCCCCATCCGCGCGACCCTCGAGCTGGATGCCGCCGACATCCGGCTCGCGGATGCGACCGGTAAGCCGCTACCGCCGTGGGCGGCGCAGGTGGCCGCGGCCGCCGTGCTGCAGAAGGACCAGGTGGCCTTGGAGTCGCTGACCTTCCGCGCCCAGGCGGGCGAGAAGGCCCTCGCCAACCTGAATCTATCCGGGAAGCTCGCCGCCGCCCCCGGCCGCACAGACCTGAACCTGAATGGCGATCTCCTCGACCTGACCGGGCTGCTGGCCGTTGCCGTCGGCGCCCCGCCCGCGGCTGACCCCGCCAAGCCGACGACCCAGGAGACGACGCCCCCGCCCGCCAAGCAACCCGCGGTGGAGCCCGGACCGTTCAACACCGGCGCGGCAGCGGTCGTCGCCTTGATCGACCTCAAGAATGTCATCTACGGCGAACTCAAGAACGACGTCGCCTGTACCCTGCGTCTGGAGAACTCCGTCCTCACCATTGACCCGATCAAGGGCCTGGTCAACGGTAGCCCGCTGGCTGGTGCGGTGAAGGCGAATCTGGCAGTGCAGGGGCTGGATTACTCCGCCAGTATGACCCTGGGTACCCTCGATCTGACCCCGCTCCTCAAGACCTTCGCCGCCGACCTGGCCACCTCGGTTCGCGGCGAGTTGACGGGGGTCTCTCTCGACCTCGCGGGGCAGGGCATCACGACGCCGTCTCTCCAGAGGACGCTGCACGGACGCTTCGAGACCGGTGCCCGCAATGTGGTCCTGCAGGGCTTGTCGGGGCAGGCGGAACTGGCGAAGAAGCTGGACGTCCCCGAACTGGAGAAGATCGAGGTGGCAAAGCTGGACCTGAAGACGCGGATTCAGGACGGCAAGATCCTCGTCGAGACCTGCCGGGAGGTCTCTCCTGACCACACCTTGACGGTCACCGGCAGCGTCGGTCTCGATGACGCTCTGGCCCTCGACGTGGGCGTGGGGGTTGGCGGCGCACTGCAGGCACGGTTGAGTCAGAGCTCCACGGCCGGCACCGTCATGAAGTACCTGACCAAAGAGGGTGACCACCTCGTCACCCCCGCCCCCATCCCCATCAACGGCACCATCGCCAAGCCGGGAATCGACTATGAACGCTTCCTCACCCGTCTGGCCACGAGCTCCGGGACGAATCTGCTGAAGGGGCTGGTCCAGGATCAGGGCGGCGGGCTGAACGCGGACTCGGTCCTCGGCGGACTGCTCAAGAAAACGGGAGTGAACCTCCCCGCAGCCGCCGCGACCCCAGCCGTCAAGACGGACGCGGCGGCGCAGCCTGCCGCGAAGCCGGCCGCCGCCGTCCCCGCAGCCGCCGCTGCCACTACCGCGAAGCCAGCCGCCGCCGTCCCCGCAGCCGCCGCGAAGCCAGCGGTTGTCACTCCGGCAGTAGCGACTCCTGCCGCTGCCGTAAAGCCTGCCGCCGCGAAGCCAGCCCCCGCCGTAGCCGCCCCCGCCGTAGCCGCCCCCGCCGTAGCCGCCCCCGCCGTAGCTGCCCCCGCCGTAGCCGCTCCCGCCGTAGCCGCCCCAGCCGTAGCCGCCCCCGCCGTAGCCGCCCCCGCCGTAGCCGCTCCCGCCGTAGCCGCTCCGGCCGTAGCCGCTCCCGCCGTAGCCGCTCCGGCCGTAGCCGCCCCCGCCGTAGCCGCCCCCGCCGTAGCCGCCCCCGCCGTAGCCGCCCCCGCCGTAGCCGCCCCCG
>CAILUI010000094.1 GCA_903837355.1 uncultured Victivallales bacterium | reverse complement strand
TAGCTTCTCCATGACGTTGTACATGCCCGTCAGGGTCAGCTCGGGGTACAGCGCCTGGCGCGCCTTGCGCTGCGCGTCGAGCTGCTCGCCCAAGGCCCGAATGCGCGCCTTCTGCTCCTCGGTCGCGGCGGGGAAGGGAAAGGGATCGAAGCAGCGCGTCTTGTTGTAGCGGGGATCGTTGGCGATGTAGCGGCACAGGCCGGCAAGCATCTGACGCAGTTTCGGGTTTGTTTCGCCGAACAGCCACCCGTTCCGTTTGCGGACTTCGCGCTTGTTCTGGTCGCGTTCCGGCTTCACGCGTTCGACGACCCACTGGTACACCTCTGGGAAGCGCTCTCGGACCTCCTCGGCGCTCAGGCCGTACAGGTTGATGACGAGAACGCCTCGCGGCTTGTCGGTCAGGTCTCGGCCGTTGCGGTAAGGCCGGATGTGGCGCTCCAGGCCGGGGATGCGACCAAGGCCGAGTTGTGTCGCCTCCTCCGGCGTAACGATGAAGCCGGCGCCGTGCAGCTTCACTCCAGGGTTGCTCATGTCCTCGTTCTCCCTGAGCGCTTCAGCAGCAGTGACATCGGCACCAATGGACAGGTGCGCGTGGATGACGCCGCGGGTCTCTTCCAGGGTCACCTCGTAGCCCTCGCCGGAGCCGGACTCCTCGCGGATGACGGTGGCGAGGATGCCGGTGAGGTCCTTGCCGGGGGCGCCGTCGGCCGAGTCCACCCAAGGGTGATCCGGGATGGCGAAGAGGAGGGAGAGGGGCGGCATGTTCGGTGTCCCGGCTTCAGCCGGTCTCCGTTTCGCGTCAGGAGTCTCGCCTTGAGGCGGCACCTCCGAGGGACCGCCTGAAGGCGGGACTCCGAACCCGGACCGGAATGGGTCCCCCGCCAGGTGGCGTTCGACCACGCGGCGGTTGAAGGTCTGGCTGAGGCTGTTGGTGGTGACCAGGCCGAACCGCCATGCCTGCCCGGCGCGGACCAGGGCCGCGGCATGGTTCCACCAATACATCACGAAGTCGGCCGACTCGGGCAAGTCGGGATGCGCGGTCCGCAACGCCTCGACGTAGCCATCCCCCAACGACTGTCGAAGCCTCTCCCCCTTGCCGATGAACGGCGGATTGCCCACGACGAAATCGGTGGGAGGCCAGGCGGCAGCGCGCGGGTTGACTTCGATGCCAAGGAACTGGTTCGGGAAGACGGTCTGGCCGGCCATCTCCAGCGGGCGCTGCGTATCGCCCAGGCGGTCGAGGGTGTCGAAGACTTCCTGTTCCAGGCTTTCGCGCAGGTCGGGGTTCTCCAGGTCTTGCAGCAGGATGCGGTGACGGTCGGCCGCGGGGAAAAGGCGTGTAGGTGCCGCCAGTGCAGGTGAACTCGCTGTAGAGCTCGATGGAATGGCCCACGTCCACCACGACGAGGAACGGCGGGCGCCCCTCCGTGGCCGGCCGAGCGCGGATGTACGGGTCCCCCTGGCCCTTGGCCCGGAGCATGGCTGCGTCCCAGGCTGGCGTACCGCGGTGGCGGGCTCGGGAAGCGGCGCGCCGATCAGGCCGCACAGCTCGGTCAGGAAGAGCTGGTAGTTGGCGCGCTCGGAGGCGCCGGAGCCCAGTCAACGGTTGATGAACGTGTCTCCCTCATCGGCCATGAGTCGCCCCTTCAGGGCTCAGAATATGGTGGTCTCGCGCCTTCAGGGCAACCTGCCGCCCCCGCCTCACTATAGGGGCGGTGTGGTAGCGCGCAACCGGCGAGCCAGCACGGCCAGGGCTGTTTCAAGATAACGGCTCTCGCAGGCTCTCGCAGCCTGCCGCAATGGCCTTGGGCGTCCCCCTGGAGCCCGCGTTGCCAAGCCCGTACCGGGCTGGTTCGCGGTATCCCAGATACGGCGGAAGCCCCGGCAGAGCCGGTGCGGACCGCCGGCTCCAGGAGGATTGCGGCATGGAGGCCGCGGTCCGTCCGCGGCAGCGGACTTTCGCGGTATCCGCAGGGGTATACGGCGGAAGCCCCGGCAGAGCCGGTGCGGACCGCCGGCTCCAGGAGGATTGCGGCATGGAGGCCGCGGTCCGTCCGCGGCAGCGGACTTTCGCGGTATCCGCAGGGGTATACGGCGGAAGCC
>CAILUI010000093.1 GCA_903837355.1 uncultured Victivallales bacterium | reverse complement strand
GGTCACCGGCACGGTGAAAGCGTGAGAGCGTGATTGCGTGAGGGTTACGGCGCGTGTGCCGGCCGTCTGCCACGAATCCACGCTTTCACGTTCTCACGCGCTCACCCGTAGCGGGAACCGCGATCTTGGAACAGCCCTGGTACACGCTTGCCGAGCTTTCGCGAAAGCGGTGCTAGACTATGCAAGCGGCACAGGGGCCGTCCGTCAGCGATCCAGTAAGACCGTAGAGGGCTTTGACCATGCTCAGGTTCAGCACGTGTCTGCTTCCGTTCATCGCGTTCAGCACCTGGGCGCTGCCAGTCCGGGCGGTGGAGAGGCCGCTGCTGGCCATACCCCTGGTCGAGTCCGCGCCAACCATTGATGGGCAGGCTGGTCCGGGGGAATGGTCGGCTGCCGCGGTAACCTGTGGCTTCCGGGACATCGGTACCGGCTATCCCGCCCGCGCCCGCACCACCGTCGCGCTCTGCTACGACCAGCAGGCGCTGTACCTCCTCTACCGCTGTTACGGCGAGGCGGTCGGCAAACTGAGCGGCACGGTCGGGGCGCACGATGCCCCCGTCTGGAATGACTCGGAGGTCGAGGTCTTCCTGTTCCCGGCCGACAGCCTGGGCGGTAAGTATGGTCACTTCATGGTCAACCACGCCGGCACCCAGGCCGACGAACTGGACGCGGGCACCATGGACTCGGGCTGGAACCCCGCCTGGATCTGCGCCACGAGCCAGGGCGCCGACGCCTGGTCTGCCGAGATCGCCATCCCGTGGGCAACACTGAAGCTGAACCCTGTCGCCGGCACCGTGATCGGGGCGAACTTCGCTCGCAATGCGGCTTCCGTCAGCGAATTGTCATCCTGGGCGCCGCTCGCGTGCACCTTCCACCAGCCCAAGGACTTCGGGCAGATCAGGCTGGCGGGAAGCACGGCCGTGGTCGCCCTGGAACGGTTGCCGGAGCGTCAGACCGGCACCACGGCGCTCCAGCCGCTGGCGCTGGGTGGAGCGCAAACCGCGCGGGCTGCCCTCACGATCACCCCGCGCCTGACCACCCGTGCCCGGCGCCCCGCCAAGGCCAAGGCACAGGCCATCGCCTCCCTGCCGGCGACAGGTTTGCCGCTGACCATCGCCTATGGCACCGCCGACCTGACGCTGGAGGCCCACGGCGCCGGCCACATCCTCCTCTGGCGGCAGTCGGTCCGCCTCGACCTGCCCGATCTCCCCGGCCAGATTCGCGAACTGCGCCAAGACTTGGCGACGCTGCAACGGCGCTCAGCGGTCACGCCGGACGCGGCCACCGACCTGGCGGCGGCCCTGACGAGCCTCACCACAGACGTCGAAAAGGCGCAGGCCGCCGACGGCGTGCAGGCCATCGGCGTCCGCCTGGACACCGTCCGTTGTCGACTCTCCGACCTGGACCTGCTCAGCCGCAACCGGTCTGGGGGGGAACTGCCCTACTACGTGACCCATCCCGTGTCGACGCTCAAGGTGCAGCCGAACAGCGCCGTTCCCGGCGCCCTGGCGGAGAAGCTCTCGATCGCCATGGCCAAGGGGGAGTTCGAGCCGGTCCAGATCGTGGTCTGCCCGGTCACCAGGGCCCTCCGCGAGGTCAGGGTCAGCGCCAGCGCCCTGACCGGTCCGGGTGGTGCCTTCATTCCGGCGGAACGCCTCGTCGTGACCCCGATCGGGAGTGTCACCTGCAAGGGCTCGACCGGCGGCGCCAGGCTCAGCGGCGAGATCCCGGATGTGCTGCTGCCGGATCGGGCCATGGACGTCCCCGCCGGCCGCCGACAGCCCTTCCTGATCACCGTCCAGAGCACGGCCGACGATCAGCCCGGCACCTACCATGGCACGGTCACGGTCAGCCCGGCCGACGCCCCCGCGACCGTCCTGCCGCTCGCGGTGCGCGTCTACGACATCAGTCTGGCTACAACCTCCCATCTGCGCAGTGCCTTCGTGCTCTGGGGGAGCTACGCCACGTTCATGGCGAGCCAGGCCCCGGATGCGGTCACGGCGGTCTACATCAACTACGCCAAGACCATGCTCAGCCACCGCATCAGCCCGATCACGATGTGGGCACCCAGCAAGGACGCCCAGGGCCAGTGGGACTTCTCCAGGTACGACACCTACTGCAGCGCGGTCGTCCCGCTGGGGCTGACCACGCTCAACCTCGGCGGCAACGGCGAGGTCGCCGGCACCCGCAACACCGACTTCGTGGTGGCGGCCCGGGAGCACTTCCGCGGCAAAGGTTGGTGGGATATGGCCTACATCTACGGCTGGGATGAGGCCCCCGGCAGCGCTCAGGACCAGTTGGTGAACAACTACAAGGCCCTCGTCGACGCGGTGCCCGACATCCGCATCATGCAGACCGGCTGGTCCCCGACCGAGCGCCTCAAAGGCCTGGTGAAGATCTGGTGTCCCTTGACTGCCGGCGCCGACCTGAAAGCTTGTCACGCGGCCCAGACGGCCGGCGACGAGGTCTGGTGGTATGTCTGCTGCGCCCCCACCGCTCCCTACGCCAACCTCTTCGTCGACTACCCCGGCATCGACCACCGCATGCTGGGCTGGATGACCTACAAGTACGGCATCAGCGGACTGCTCTACTGGGGCGTGGACGTCTGGCCGAACAACGAGGCGCCCCTCGAGCAGTACGACCAGACCAACTACGCCGGCTGGAACCCGAACTCCTTCGGCACGGTCATGGGCGACGGCTACCTCCTCTACCCAGGCAAGAACGACAGCGCCGTCCCCTCGCTGCGCCTGGCCCTGCTCCGGGACGGCATCGAGGACTACGACCTGTTCAAAGAGGCCGAAGCCCTCGCCGCCAGCAGCGGCAGACACGGCAAGAAACTCCGCAAACTCCTCGCCATCGGCAGCGACCTGATCGCCAGCCTGACCGAGTTCAACCAGGATGGCGAGGCCCTGCTGCGGCACCGGGAGGCACTCCTGCGCGAGACCGAGGCCCTGCGACGGTCCCAGCGCACACCGTGACGGCACCGGCTTCCAGAGGGAGTCACCACCACGGATGACACCGCGAACACGGCTGCAGAGGAGGAGTGCTCCCGTGATTCCTTTTCCCCAGCCGTGCTATCCGTGCCCTCCGTGGTCATCCCCACCCAGGGTAGCGCCTTCCGAGGAGATCTGTTATTTGTTCACACAGAGATTGGCACTGATACCCGATATGCGCCAGTTCATAGTTACATAAGTCCCATTGTGAATTTATCCCATCCACTCTTGCGCCGCGGGGTCACGCCAGGTATAGTCGGCGCTTGGCGTATGTGAACCACTCCGGGGTGCAGGATGGACCTCAGCCACCGTCAGCAAGCGCTTCTGGACCACCTGGCGCGGCACGGCGAGTGCGCCTACGGCGAGCTCGCCGGACGACTCCGCGTGTCGAGCATGACGGTGCGCCGGGAGGTGGACCGCCTGGCGGCGGGCGGGCTGTTGATCAAGGCCCTGCGCGGCGCCCGTCGCGCCGAGTCCGGGCCAGCCCTGCTCGAGACCGACCTGCAGGCGCGGCTGACGGCAAACCTGGCCGAGAAGCGCGCCATTGCCGTAGCCGCCGCGCGCACGGTTCGACCTGGCCAGACGCTGTTCCTCGACGGCAGCACGACCTGTCTCGAGTTGGCCAAGGAGCTCGGGCAACACGCCGAGGGGCTGACCGTGGTCACGAGTTCGGTCCTCGTCTGCCTGCACCTTGGCCGCGGCGGCGCCAACACCGTTCTCTGTCTTGGCGGGCACTACGACCCCACCAGCGCCTCGCTCTATGGCCCCGAGACCGAGGCGGCGCTGGAACGCCTGTACCCGGATATCGCCTTCCTCTCGACCAAGGGCTTCATCCCAGCCGAGGGTACCTTCGAGTCCGCCTCGCATCTCTTCCGCCTGAAGCAGATTGTGGCGCGACAGGCGCAGCAGGTCACCCTGCTGGTGGACCATAGCAAGTACGGCCAGCGCGCCCTGGCGCAGGTGTTGAACGCCGCGCAGATCCAGCGGGTCATCAGCGACGCCAAGGCGCCGACGGCGGCCGTGGCGCTCCTGCGGAGGAGCGGCTGCGAGGTGGTGCTGGCCGCTGACCGCGGGCCGCGGCTGGCGGCGGCGCCGCCGGCCCGCAAGACAACGCGCCGGCGGCCGGGCGGCCCGGCCCTGAAGCCGGCCAGACCGTGAGGACGAGACACACCTGTCCCACGGAAGACCCAGAGGCTGTAGCGGTTTAGGCTGTAGGCTATTAGGTTACAACGCCGGACCCGAACCCGGAAACGCAAAATGCCCCGAGGTAAGACCTAACAGTCTACAGCCTGAGTACCTAACAGCCTTGGCGTCCTGTGGGACGCCTGTGAGGACGAGGATGGAACCAGCGCCCGTGATCATGGCCAATGAGCACCTCGAGGTCCGCCTGGATCGGGACACCGCGGGTGGAGCCTGGTACGTGGAACGCATTGCGGTGCGGACTCCGCAGGGGTGGCAGGTTGTGCTGACCGGCGAACCGGGACGCGAGTTCGCCACCACTCTGGGTGCCGCCGGCGCCGCGACCTGCGACCTCCGCAGGAGCGCTGACGGCACCTGGCAGGCGCGGCTGGCCGGCAGCGGCACGGGCTGGGAAGCGCATGAAGAGTTGACGCTCCGGCCCGGCGAGCCCCGGTTGCGCCGCCGCCAGACCTACCGCTTCACGGCGGCATGCACGGCCGCCATCGGCCCGGGGTTCAGGCTCCGTCCCGATCCCGCCAGCCGCTACACCTACCCGCTGCGCGCCCATGAACAGCCCCTGGCCGGACTGCCGGCCCTGCGTGCCGCGGTCGACTGGGCGCTACCGTTCCCTTTCCATGTCTGGCACAACGGCGCCGTGCTGGCCCTCTACGGCCTGGACAAGCGCAGGTCACCAGGGACCCTGGACTTCGCACCGGTGACCGGCACGAACGAGGTCCGCCTCGGCGTCTACTACCCTGACACGGCAGCCCAGCCGACGGACATGCGGGCGCCGGGGTTCGGGCAACCGCGGAGTCCAGGGCTGACGCCCGTTGCGGCGGGGGCCGAGGTCACGCTGCACGAGGTCATCGCCGCACGGCCCCTGGGACCCGACGAGGAACCGCTGCTGGAGGCCGAGCGGCTGGCGGCGGGGCTGCTCCTGGACGCGCCCGCGGTCACGGCCGCCGGGGCGGCGGCGGTGGCGGCGGGAATCGCCGCCTTCTACCGACACTGCGAGCTGTGGGAGCCGGATGCCCTTGGCCCAGGCCGCGGCTGGTTCACCAACATGTGGATCCACACCCAGGCCGGCACGGCCGCGAAGCGCGGCGAGATGAGCGGCTACTACGACCTCGGCTGGGGCGAAGGCATCGCCGTGGAAATGATGCTCGGGGCCGTGCGCTACTGGCAGCGCACGGGCGACGCCTGCCTGCTGCCGTATGTGGACACGATGACGAGCAGTCTCGAGTGCTTCAAACGGGCCCCCGGCGCCGACCAGCCCTACTTCGACCGCTCCGACGGCCGGCGTTTCGGCGATTTCCTGATGGACCACCTGCCCGGGCAGCGCCTCTGGACCCATGCGCTCGGGCACACCGGCAGCCAGTTGCTGCAGATGTGGCAGGCCGTACCCGAGTACCCGAACCCGGCGGCGCGACACGAGTGGCTGGCGGCGGCTACCTCCATGGCCGGCTTCCTGGCGCGGCAGCAACGCCCCGATGGCGACCTGCAGGACATCTTCGACGAACGCGACCACGAGGTCAATACCAAACCGCACCGCATCACCGCCCGCGCCGTCGTCTGCGGCCTCTGGGCCCGGCTGGGACAGATCACCGGCGACGCGGCCTGGACGGAACGGGCATTGCGGCTGGCGACGGCCGTCGCCCCCGCGATCCGACGCTACGAGTACTGCAACCAGATGCTCGACGGTATCATCTCCCCGACGAACGAATATGTCGACGGCGAGGCGGCCTACTACGTGCTCGAAGGCCTGGTGCCGCTCTACGCCGCCAGTCGCGAGCCAAGCGTGCTGGCGTTGTGCCGGAAGGCAGCGGCCTTTGGCATTGCCTGGACCTACTTCTACGACCTGCCCCAGGCCCACGCCGGCCGCGCCCGCGGCGGCCAGTGCTGCCGCATGGGCGACTTCCCCCTGCTCTACCCCATCGGCCCAGCCAAGGCGATGACGCCGCTGCTCGATCTGTACACACTGACCGGCGACCCGCTGTTCGCCACCCTGGCAGCCGAGACGGCGGCCTTCATCTGCGCCTGGCAGGTGGATGCGCCAGGTAAGCCCTGGCACGGCGGCATGATCCACGCCCTCGGCCAATACTGCGGCAAGCACTGGGGCCCCGGCCTCGAGGGCCAGGTGGATACCGGCATGGCCACCGGCAACTGCCTGGCGGCCCTGGAAGCGTGGTTGGCCTACGTGTCCAGAACGCCAGCCCCGATGCCCCCGCCGGAAGTAGGGCGGGCGGCCCCCGACTGCCAGAGGCAGTCCCGACCGCCAGAGCCGCGCGGGCACCGCCAGCCGGCAGTGCAGGGGCCGCGCGGCGCACCACCACTCGCCCCCCCCCGCGCGCGCTTCCCTTTCATCTTCGGAGCCCAGTACTACCGCGCGCCGACGCCGGAACCGGAGTGCTGGGAGACGGACTTCCGGGCCATGCGCGACCTGGGCTTCAACGAGGTCAAGTACTTCGTGCAGTGGCGCTGGTCGCACCGGGCCGTGGACCGCTTCTACTTCGACGATCTTGACCGGCTCATGGACCTGGCCGGCGCACACGGCCTGGGCGTGACGCTCAACATCCTGCTGGACATGTCGCCGTTGTGGTTGTTCGAGCGCCATCCAGACGCCCGGCAGATCGACGCCAGCGGGCATACGGTGGAGCCGTACGCGGTCGGGCACCGCAGCATCGGCGGCCATCCGGGGCCATGCTACAGCCACGCCGGCGCACGGGTCGACCGACAGCGCTTCGTGGCGGCGACCGTGGAGCACTTCCGCCCGCATCCGGCCTTACACATGTGGGACGTCTGGAACGAGCCCGAACTGTGCTTCCCACAGCGCCAGCCGAACCTCGCCACCCTGGCCTGCTACTGCCGCTGCTGCCAGGCCGCGTTCGGCACCTGGTTGCGGCGCAAGTACGGCGATCTGGACCGGCTCAATGCCGTCTGGGGACGCTGCTACGAGAGCTGGGAGCAGGCAGAGATGCCGCGCGGCCCCGGCGGCGTCACCGACTTCGTGGACTGGCGCGAGTTCCACCTGGACACCTTGACCGCCGAAGCAGCCTGGCGGCTCGACACCGTACGGCAACTCGACCCCGAGCATGGCCGCTACCTGCATGTCGTCCCCAACACCTGGTTCAACCCGGTGACCTGCGTGGACGACTTTGCCATGGCCGAGCCCTGCGAGGTCTTCGCCGCCACCATGAACGGCGGGCCGTCGCCCTGCCTGCATATCGTATCCGCCGCCCGCGCTAAGGTGTGCTATAACGTCGAGAGTCATATCAATTTCGGCAGCATTGACATGCATCAGCGGGAGCTGGATCTCCCCAAGCTCCTGGCGGATTTTCTGCCGCAGCTCGGGATGGGCATTAAGGGCTTCCTCTTCTGGCAGTACCGGCCCGAGGTGCTGGGGGTCGAGGCGCCGGCCTGGGGCCTGGTCCGACCCGACGGCAGCCCGCGGCCAGTCACCGCGGCCGCCCGGCAGTTCTGGGCGACGCTGCGGCCGCACGCCGCCGCGCTGCGGGAAGCGTTCCCAGAGACCGCTGCGGTAGGCATTTGGCGCAGCCGCAAGAACGAGATCTTCCACTTCGCAACCCAGGGCACCGTCACTCCCTTCAGCACGGCGGTGGACGCCTACGTGAACGCCTTGTACTGGGACAACCTGCCCTGCCGGATCATCTCCGGGGAGATGCTGGCGGCGGCGGCCCTGGACGGGCTCCGGCTACTGATCCTGCCCAGCGCCTACTACCTGACCGAGCCCGAGGCAGCAGCCTTGGACGGCTGGGTCCGCGCCGGTGGGGTGCTCCTCTGCGAGGCGCACCTGGGCGGCTACAATGGCAGCAGCGGCCGCCATAGCCGAACATTGCCCGGCTGCGGCCTGGCACAGACCTGGGGCTTTACCGAAACCGAGTCCACGGCCTCCTGCCACCTGCGCCTGAGCAGCGGCCACGCGGCGGAATCGGCAGCGCTGCCCGAAGACGTGCGCAAGGCCGTCCGTGACTTCGGGGTCGCCGGCGGCCGCTTCTTCCCCATCGTGATGGCCGATGGCACGCTGCTCTGGGGCGCGCACCGCTACGCGGAACTCGCGGGCGCCGGCCTGGAACCGCTCGGTCGCTTCGACGGCCGCGCCCCCTGCATCGCCCGCCAGCGCGTCGGCGCCGGCCTGGTGTTCTACTGCGGTACCTGCCTTGGACAGGCTGCCGAGCGTGACCCCGCCAGCGTCCGCACGCTGGTCCGCCTGGCGGCAACGGCCGCCGGCCTCGGGGCCACGGGCCGCTGCGTGCCTGAACGACCCCAGACCGTGCATCTGGACCTCCTGGGCGCGCCGGGCGCGCCGCGCTTCGCCGTGGTCATCAGCGCCGCCGACCAGGAGCAGACGGTGCAGCTCAGCGCCGAGGGCCTCTGGCGTGGCCTGTTCAGCGGCGTCACCTGGACGCTGCGCGGGAGCACGACCGTCCGCGTACCGGGCCGTTTCGTCGAACTATTCGCCATTGATAAGCTAGTGTAACTCAGTGCTGTTAAAGTATTTACTATATCTATCCTGGCGCACTTAACGCCAGGATAGGGAGGTAGAGGATGCGTTCAGAACTGCTGATCACAGCGCTCTGCGGGCTGTGTCTTCTCACCGGCTGCCTGCGGCTTGCCCCGCCCGCGCCGCCGCCGTCGGTTCACCTGCCAGCCGTGTTCGAGCCTGACGCCGTTGCGACGGCCTTGGGTCGGCACCTCGACGAGGAAGTCCTGCGCTTCTGGACTGACCCGCGGGTGGTCGACTCGCGCTACGGCGGGTTCCTGAATGGCTTTGATGCCGATGGTCTGCCGATGGCGCCCGATGCCGGGCGGCCGCTCATTCCATACCTGCGTCTGCTCTTCGTCCACGCCGTGGCGATCCAGCGCACCCAGGACGATCAGGAGCGTATCCGGATCCGCCGGCAGTACGACCAGGCGTTCGACTACCTTGTCGCCCATTACCTCGACCCACAGAACGGCGGCTGGTTCTTCGAGATCGACCGGCAGGGCAAGGTCAGCGATGCCTCGAAGCAGAGCGTCGCCCAGGCGTACGTGGTCTACACCATGAGCGAGATCTACCGCCGTATCAGCGACAGCCGGGCCCGGCGGCTGGCCATCGACTCGTTCGCCTGGTTTGACGCCCGGGCGCATGACCCCGAGCACGGCGGGTACGTCGAGTATGCCGACCTGCCCGCCACCGACGCGCGGAATGCCAAGAAGGCCCTCGGCACGAACATGCATGCCGCCCTGGCCTTGTCCCGTCTCTTCCAGATCGCCCCCACGGGGCTGTACCGGGAGCGGCTGGGCGAACTGTTCGACCGGCTCACCCAGTCCGCGCTGGTGCCCGCCTCCGCCAACGGTCTCATGCATATGACGCGAGACTGGCAACCGGCCACCGCCGACGGCCCGCCCCACCAGCAGACGCTCTACGGGCACAACGCCGAGCTCATGTGGTACCTCCAGGACGTCGCCGCGACCCTGGGCAAGGATCCCGCCACGGTGCGGCCCTGGCTGCGGCGCGTGGCGGACGGCTTCGTGCGCAATGGCCTGATGCCCGACGGCGGAGTCTACGTCTGGGGTCCGTTGGCGGGCAAGGGGACCGACCAGGACGACATCCGCTGGTGGCCGCAAACGGAGGCCATGATCATGCTGTTGCGGATGTACGCGCTGACCCATGAGCCGCGGTACTGGCAGGCCTTCGAGCGCGTTACCCGCTTCACCTTCGGTCACCTGGTGGTGGATCGCAGCGGCGCTTGGCTGGGGGGTATCAACCGCAAGACCGGCGAGCGCATGCCGCGCGGCGGCTGGGCCTGGAAGGCGGGGCTTCACGTCTCCCGCGCCTTGCTCGAGTGTGAGCAGATACTACACGAACTGCCGCAAGCGCCGGTGGCCTACCATCCGCCCCGGGGGCGGCCACGGCGGGCCGTGCAGATCGATACCGGGTTTGCCTACTACCGCAACCGCTCCGCCGCCAGCATTGCCGCCGAGGTGAGGGCAAACGGCTTCGATGCCATCCACCTGATCTGCCTGACCGACCGCGTCGAACCGCCCGACCTGGTGACCGAGGCACGGCGCCAGGGCCTCGAGGTCTGGGGCACGTTCTTCCCCACGGGGGTCTACATGCCGGCCGAGCTGTTCGGGCCGGAAGCGGCCACCTGGCGCATGCAGTTCAGCACGGACCTGTTCGCCACGTACCGGTTCTTCTCCTACGTACATCCTGGCTACCAGCGCTGGTGGCGGGAGCATCTGCTGAAGATGTGCCAGAAGTATCCCTTTGACGGCATCCTGTTCTACGAGGTACACTACCCGACCAGCGCCGGCCCACTGGCGCAGGGCCAGCCGCTCTGCTTCAGCGACATCAGCCCCGCCTTCGTCAGCGCCTTCCAGCGGGCCACCGGCCACAGCACCTTCCCGACGTTTACGGATGCAGCAGACCCGGACTACTTCACGGCGAAACCGCGGCTGTACGCAGACTTCTGCGAGTTCCGCGTCCAGTCCATCGTTGACTTCCAGCGCCAGGTCCTCGACGGTGACGGCGGCGTCCGTCGGCAGTTCCCAGACGTGCAGTTCGCCACCTGGACCCTGGCCCTGGCGGGACCGGGCAACGTGGCGGCGTTGCGTGAGACCGAGTCGCAGGATGCGCCACGCTTTGCCGCCGAACTGCGCCCGGACGTGCACATCTTCCAGAGTCACTATCCGGATTGGCTACCGGCGAACCAGAAACCGGACTACATCCGCGGCTATGCGCCGTACATCGAGGCGGTGCGCGAGGCCTTCCCGGACCTCCCTCTCGGCGTGCAGGCCGATGTCGCCTCAACCCAGCCCTTCCGCCGCGATCCCGCCTGGCTGCGGACCGCAGCCGAGACCGCACGGGCACTGGGGCTGGTGGTCACGACCTACTACGAGTTCAGCCTGCGCTGGGAGGTGTACTTTGCTCCCCCCGTCGTACACTCCGCCACCCTCGATGACCAAGGCACGGCCCTGATCACGTTCGACCAGCGGCTGGATCCGACAAGCTGCGCCGCGCTGGAGGGGCGCGACCTGGGCGGCGGCGGGCGCATCCGGGAGGCCGTCATCGACGGCAACCTGCTGCGCTTCCGAGTGACCGGCCCGCTGCGGACCGGCGCAACGCTCACCATTCCGCTCGGCGGCATTGCCACTGACCCCGCCGTCCGCCTGGCGCTGCCAGACAAGGGACCCGGCGGTGCCAACCGCGTGCCGCCGGACCAGACGGTCGTCGTGACGGTAGCAGCCCCGGTCCGTTGACCAACGTCTCAACCGAGGAGAAGCGTATGCTCATCCAGATCGACATTGACTACCCGGCTGAGAAGATGGCGGCTAGCGGCCGCCGCATGGCGGCGCGCGCCAGCTTCGGCTACACGGACCGCGTGCCGGTCGGCTTCTGCCTGGTGCCGCGCTACTTCGCGCCGCTCTTCGACCTCCCCTACAAAGCCCTCTTCGAGAGCGCCAGAGAGCAATACTACTGGCAGTTGCAGTTCCTCAAGTGGCGTCTCGAAAACATCCCCGAAGACATCGTCTGCCATGGCCCTGCGATCGCCGTGGGGCCGTACTTCGACAATGTGCTCGACTCGGCGGCGTTCGGGGCGGAGGTCGTCTGGCCGGAGAATGAGACACTGCATTGCCGCCCGGTCATCCACAGCGTCGAGCAGATGGCGAACTGGCCGATGCCTGAGCCGGGCACCGGCCTCTGGGGCCAGGCGCGGGATTGGTGGTTGCAGATGCGCGAACTCGCCAAGGAGACGCGGCTCACCTTCAATGGCAGCGAGGGCCACGTCGTGCTCAACATCCTCTGCCCCAGCGGCCTCAGCCCGCATATGATCGCCATTGACCTGGTCGGGCACGAGTTCTACGCCTGGCAACTGGAGTGCCCGGAACTCTGCCACGCCTTCCTCGGCCGCATCACCGACGCCCTCATCGCCGCCACGCATTATTTCAAAGAGATCGACCCCCGGCCGTGGGGAGGCTACGGGCTGGCCGATGACACGGCCACGGCGATGTCGCCGGCCATGTTCAAGGAGTTCTGCGTGCCCTACAGCGGCCGGCTGTTCGACACCTTCGGGGCCGACTTCAAGTTCGGTCGCGGGCTGCACATGTGCGGCCAGAGCACACACCTGCTCCCGGCTCTGGCTGAGGATCTGCGCATTACGAGCTTCGACCTCTTCGGCTACCTGGTCGAGCCGGAGGTCGTGGCCCGCGCCCTCGGCGGCAAGGCGTTGCTGTGGGGCAACATCAACCCGATGTTGATGCTGAACGGCACCGCGACGCAGGTCAAGCAGGCCGCGCGGGCGGCCCTCGCGGCACTGGCGCCCTGCGGCGGCCTGCTGCTCGGCGACGGGGCCAACGTCTGCCCTGGCACCCCGGTTGCGAACCTCGCAGCGCTGACGGAAGCCGCCACCGAGTACGGTCTCCCCACGGTAACAGCTCGGACCCACGCGTAAACGAAAGGCACTTCGCATGTCCACCACCCCCTCTGCGGCGGCCGCGCCCGCGCTGGCCTCGTACCCACGAGCAGCGCTGCTGGGATTCTACGAACGCATGGTGCTGATCCGCGAGTTCGAGGAGCGGGTAAAGTTCCTCTTTCTCGAAGGCGTCATGCCCGGCACCATTCACCAATGTCAGGGCCAGGAAGCCACGGCGGTGGGCGTCTGCAGCGCCCTGAACCCCGACGACGTGATCTGCTCGACGCATCGCCCGCACGGCCACGCCCTGGCCAAGGGGCTGAGCCCGGAGGAGCTGCTCATCGAGCTGTTCGGCGGCGGCACGGGCTGTTGCAGGGGTAAGGGCGGCTCGATGCACGTCGGCAACCTCGCCAAGGGCATGCTGCCGGCCATCGCCATCGTCGGCGGCAACATCCCCCTGGCTGCCGGTATCGGCCTCGCCTTCAAGATGCAGAAGACCACGCAGGTAGCCGCCTGCTTCTTCGGCGACGGCGCGACCTCGGAGGGCGCCTTCCACGAAGGGGTAAACCTGGCCGCGATCTGGAGCCTGCCGGTCGTCTTCGTCTGCGAGAACAACCGTTACGGTGCCTCCACCCACATTACCAAGGTCAGTCGCCAGCCCTGTGTCGCCGAGCGCGCCGCCGCCTACGGCATCCGCGGCGAGACGGTCGATGGCAACGACGTCCTGGCAGTCTACGAGGCCGCCCGGCAGGCCGTGGCCGAATGCCGGGCGGGCCACGGCCCGGTGCTGCTGGAGCTCCTCACCTACCGCATCACGGGCCACTCCCGCCGTGACCCCTGCCACTACCAGCCCAAGGACGAGCGCGACGAGGCGCTGCAGCAGGAACCGCTCGGCCGCTTCGCCCGGCGCCTGACGGCGGAACGCAGCGATATCACGGAGGCCGACCTGACCGTGGTCCGCGCCGCCGTGGGCCAGCGCCTCACGGCCGCCATCGAGGTCGGTCGGAACGCCCCCCCGCCGCGCGTTGAGGAACTGCTGACCGATGTCTATGCGTGAAACCCGCGCGCCCGGACCGGACGCCAAGGGGCTCTACCTCACTACAACTCCCCCATACACAAGGGAATACAGCAGCATGAAGCACCTCTCGATCGCGGAAGCCCTGCGTGAGGGCATCGCCGAGGAAATGGCGCGCAATCCGCGCGTCTTCTGCATCGGCGAAGACATCGGCGTCCCCGGCGGCTGGGGCGGCGCCTTTACGGTAACCCTGGGCCTGGAACAGCGTTTCCCGGACCGTATCCTGGACACACCCATCGCCGAGGGCGGCTTCTTCGGCGCCGCCATCGGTGCCGCCGTCATGGGCATGCACCCGATTGTGGACGTGCAGTATGGCGACTTCCTGCTCTGCGCCATGGACCAGCTCCACAGCAACGCCTCGATGCTGCGCTACATGTCGGGCGGCACGCTCTCCGTGCCGCTGGTGATCCGGGCACCGGTGGGAGCCACCGGCCGCGGCGCCCAGCACGCGCGCAACCTGGAGCGCTTCTTCGTCGGCGTCCCGGGCATCAAGGTAGTGGCGCCGTCCACGGCTTACGACGCCAAAGGGCTGCTGCTCGCGGCGCTGCGGGAACCGAACCCGGTGCTGATCTTCGAGCACAAGCTCCTCTATGGGTCTAAGGGCGCCCGCGCCGAAAGCGGTGCCGTGGATGCAACCAGCGATATCCCGGACGCCGAGTACGTGGTGCCGCTGGGCCGCGCCGCGGTCCGCCGCCCCGGGACGCAGGTGACCCTCCTCGCCTGGCTGCTGATGGCGCACTACGCTCAGGCCGCCGCGGCACAACTGGCCACCGAAGGCATCGATGCCGAGGTTATTGACGTCCGCAGCCTGAACCCCTTCGACGACGAAACCATCGCCGCCTCGGTGCGCAAGACCGGACGGGCGGTCATCGTCGAGGAAGGCCCGAAGACCGGCGGGGTCGCCGCCGAACTGGCGGCACGCATCATGGAACAGTGCGCCGACAGCCTCCTGGCACCGGTGGTCCGGGTCGCCTCGCCGGACGTGCCTGTGCCCTTTGCGCCCGTACTGGAGAATGCCTACCGCCCCGACCCTGCCCGCATCGCCGCCGCCGTCCGTCAGGTGTTGGCCGGTTGAGCCAAGGCACTGGTACCGCCATCGGTATCGGTATCGTTGTCGGTATCGTTGTCAGGTATCGTTGTCGTTGTCGGTATCGGTATCGTTGTCGTGATCGTGATCGTTGTCGTGATCGCCATCGGACTCGAACGCAGAAAGGCCGAATATGCCGCTCGCAGCCGCACTGGACCTGGTGACCGCCGCCCAGCGGGGTGGCTATGCCGTAGGCTACTTCGAGAGCTGGAACCTGGAGTCGCTCCAGGGGGTGCTCGACGCCGCGGAGCAGACCCGTTCGCCGATCATCATCGGCTTCAACGGCGAGTTCCTCTCGCACCCCGCGCGGCGGACCGTGGAGCAGATCTCCTGGTACGGTGCGCTGGCGCGGGCGGCGGCGGCGTCGGCCAGCGTTCCCTGCGGGCTGCTGTTCAACGAGTGTGCCCGCGAGTCGGCCATCCGCGAGGCCATCGCCGCCGGCTTCAGTATGGTCATGCTGGACGATCCGGCGGCAGCGCCCGTCGACCGGCAGCGCCGGGTGACCGAGCTGGTGCGCTACGCGCATGACCGCGGTGTCGCCGTCGAGGCCGAGGTCGGCGAACTGCCCTGCGGCGCCGAGGGTACGGTGGCCGCCCACGAGGGGCTGACCGACCCTGCCGCCGCGGCCGCCTTCGTGGCGGCGACCGGGATCGACATCCTCGCGGTCAGCGTCGGTAACGTCCATATCCTGCTGAATGGCGAGCGCCAACTCGACCTCGAACACCTGGCCGCCATCCACCGCCAGGTCCGGGTGCCGCTGGACCTGCACGGCGGCACCGGTATCCCGGCCGCGGCGCTGCGCCAGGCCATCGCTCTGGGCGTGGCCAAGGTCTGCTATGGGACCTACGTCAAACAACGCTACCTGGAGACGTTGCGGAAGGCGCTCGCCACGGAGGTGGCCAACCCGCACCGGCGCCTCGGCCTTGGCGGCGCCGAGGATCTCCTGGTGGCAGGACGACAGGCCGTGCGCGATGCCGTGCTGGAACGCATCGAGACCCTGGGCTGCTGCGGCAAGGCGTGAAAGGCGGAGGGCGGAAACCTGAAACCTGAAACTGGGAACCCGACTACGACCACGACCACGACTACGACCCTCGACCCTCGACCCTCGACCCTCGACCCTCGACCCTCGACCCTCGACCCTCGACCCTCGACCCTCGACCCTCGACCTACGACCCTCGACCCTCGACCCTCGACCCTCGACCCTCGACCCTCGACCCTCGACCCTCAGAACTCAGAACTCGGAACCCCCCATGCACATCGATCTGAAGATGCCCGATCTGGCCACGACGGATGCCGAGATCAAGGTCACGCGCTGGCTGGTTGAGGTTGGCCAGGCCGTGGCCCAGGGCCAGCCCCTGCTGGAGGTGGAGACCGACAAGGCGGCCATGGAGGTGGAGGCATATGTGGCCGGCACCTTGAGCGAGATCCTGGCGCCACCCGGCGAGAGCGTCGAGGTCGGCCAGGTCATTGCCCGGCTGGCCGTGCCGGCAGCGGCAGCCACGCCCGCGGCTCTGGCAGCCGGCGTCACGGCAGTGCCGCCCGCGCCACCCCCCGCGCTGGCAGCACCGGCGCCCACGGCGCCAAAGGGCGGCATGTTCGCCCGCAACCGCCACGCCGCGGCGGCGACAGGCGTCGCGGACCGGACCGCCCCCCCAGCCACCGTCCCGCCGCCACCGTCCGGGTTCCCCCTCAGCGTCGCGGCGCGCACCGCAGCCCGCCGCCTGCAGGAGAGCAAGCAGACCATTCCGCACTTCTACCTGCAGATGACTGCGGCGGCAGAACCCATGCTGGCACGGCGCGCCGCCGCGCTGCCCCAGAAACTGTCCTGGGATGCCTTCTTCGTCTACGCGCTGGCGCAAGCGCTGATCACGTTCCCGAAACTCGGGTACCGCTGGGACGACGGCCAACTGTTGCTGCCGGAAGGCGACAGCATCGGCGTGGCGGTGGACCTCGACGACGACCTCTTCGTGGTCGCCGTGCCCGAGGCCACGGCCAAGACCCCGGAGCAGATCTCCGCGACGCTGCAGACCACGGTCGCGGCCCTGCGCCGCCGCGATCCGGAGGCCCGGCGATTGACCCACAACCGCATGACCGTAACCAACCTGGGCATGGCCGGCGTCGACGCCTTCACGGCCATCATCAACCCGCCCGAGGCCGCCATCCTGGCCGTCGGCAAGGTCGGCCCCGCAGTGGTGGCAGAGGCTGGCCAGGCCGTGGTCCGCCAGCGGGTCACGCTGACGCTCTCCGTCGACCATCGCGTCGCCAGCGGCCGCTATGCCGCAGCCTTCCTCAAACGCGTTGTGGACTGCCTCGAGAGCCTGGAGCACGTACGATGAAACCCGCGGCCATCCTCCTGCGCGAAACCTAGGCGAAGTGGCGGACCTGGGAGACCGACGGCCGCTGAGCCGGGGCGGCGGCCCTTTGACATCCACTGAACCAGACTATATCGTTCGCCCCAGCGTGGAGGCATGAGGGCGCCCCAGGCGGGCTCGGCCATGGGCCCGAACCCGAAAATGACACGCGGACGCGGAGGCAGACCATGGACATCACCCCGGCAGTCAATCCCGAAGATATGCATGTTGCCCGGCATGAGTTCGAGATGCGGGCGAAGGCGGAAGAGGCCAAGCGCGGCAAGCTTGAGGAACAGGAGCGCACGCGCCGCCGCGAGCTGCACCACATGTGCTGCCCGAAGTGCGGTTCAACACTCCTGACCGTCGACTACAAGGGCATTGCCATCGACGAGTGTTCGCACTGTAAGGGGGTGTGGCTGGACCACAGTGAACTCGAGCAGATCCTGCGGCTCGAACGCACCACGCTTGACAAGTTCGTCAAGCTATTCCGCTAGCCGACGACGCACGCATCAGGGGGCCGGACGCAACACCGCTTCGGCCACCACTTCCGCGATGTCCTTCACCTTGACGTTCCCCGCCTTCACGTCCTTGAGCCCGTCCTCAAACATGGTCATGCAGTACGGGCAGGCGGTGCAGATCGTCTGCGGGTGGGTCGCCAAGGCCTCCTGAACGCGGGTCACGTTGATGCGTGAGCCCTCACGCTCCTCCAGCCACATACGCCCGCCACCGGCGCCGCAGCAGAATGCCCCGTCCTTCGTCCGGGCCATCTCGGCAGGCGCCGCACCGGTAGCCGCGGCGATGGCCTGACGCGGGGCCTCGTAGACGCCGTTGTGCCGCCCCAGGTAGCAGGAGTCATGGAGGACAGTCTGCCCCAGCTCGGAGGCCGGCCGGTTGATGCGCAGCTTGCCACTCGCGATCAGGTCGCGCAGGAGCTCGGAGTGGTGGATCACCTCCAGCTCAAGTCCGTACTGGCGGTAGTCGTTCTTCAGAGTTGAGAAGCAGTGCGGGCACTGGGTGATGACCTTCTTGACGCCGCGCTGCCGGAGCGTCTCGACATTCTCCTTGGCCAGGCGGTCGAAAGCGTACTCATTCCCCAGGCGCCGCAGGCTATCGCCGCAGCACTTCTCGTCCTTGCCCAGAATGCCCCAGGAAACGCCAGCCTTGTCGAGCAACTGGGCCAGGGCTACGGTCACGTGCTTATTGCGGGAGTCGAAGGAGCCGGCGCAGCCGACGTAGAAGAGGTACTCGGTCTTCCCCTGTTCGAACGGCTTGACGTCCATCAGGGTGCTCCACTTGACGCGTTCGCCGGGAGCGATACCCCAGGGATTGCTGCGTCCCTCGATGTTCTCGAAGAGATTCAGGAGCTCGTCGGGGAACTTGGCCTCCATCTCCACCAGATGCCGCCGCAGTTGCACGATCTTGGGCATCTGTTCGATGAAGACCGGGCAGACCTCCATGCAGGCGCCACAGGTGGTGCAGGACCAGATCGCCTCCTCGCTGACGCTGCCTTCGCTGGCCGTGCCGATCAGCGGCTTAGACGCCTTCTCGCCACGCTTGAGCGCCGGACCATTCTCCAACAGGTTGAGCTTCAGTTCATGGATGACGCCGCGGGGGTTCAAGGGCTTGCCGGTCAAGCCCGCCGGGCAGACGTTCTGGCAGCGTCCGCACTCGGTGCAGGAGAAGGAGTCGAGCAGGTCTTTCCAGGTGAAGCGCGCCGGCGAATTCACCCCGAACTGCGCGCCGGCAGTGAACTCCTCACGCGGCTGGGTGTTGGGCCTGTCAAGGCGCTTGAAGAAGCAGTTCGGGATCGCTGTAAGAATGTGCAAGTGTTTGCTGTTAGGAAGGTAACAGATGAAAATCAGCAACGCCGCGGCATGGGCCCACCAGGCCAGGTTGTAGACGCCCGGCGCTGAGGCCGCGGAGATCAGACCCGCAAACAGCGAGGAGATGGGCATCCAGCCCGCGGCATGGGCGGTCGCACCCTCTTCGGCCCCGTGCATGCGGGCGGCATTGATGCCGAAAAAGGCCAGCATCAGAATCGCGATCAGGCTCAGGATGAAGAAGGCGTCGAGGGTCCGGGCTTCGGGGTAAGGAGGGGCAACGAGACGCCGAACCATGGCCACGACCACCGCGACCAGCGCCAGCAGCGAGACGAGATCGAGCAGCAGTATCAGGGGCAGATAGACGGGATCGGGGAGCAGGCTGAGGCGGATCCCGGAGAAGACACCGTGGAGGATGAACTCAGTATTGGCGATAGCCAGGACAAGGAACGACCAGAAGATAACGAAATGGTTGATGCCAAAGGGTTTGGCAAGCACACGCTTCTGGCCAAAAGCGTAAAGCAGCATCTCCCGGACGCGCGTACCGATGGCGTCGAAGCGGTCGTCTTTCTGCCCCAGGGTGACGAGGGAAGCCCGGCGGAGCGCACCCCAGACGAAGACGGCCAGAGAGCCGACCAGGAGCACTGCGAACACCATGGAGTTGGGTGCCATATCTGAGCGGACCTATGCTTTACGCTGTTGCTTGGCTGCGCGGACTGCCTTCGTAATGGCCGGCACCACCTGGAACAGGTCGCCGACAATGCCGTACGTCGCCACCTCGAAAATAGGGGCGCTGCGATCGCGGTTGATGGCGATGACCATATCGGAGTCCTGCATGCCAACCAGGTGCTGAATGGCCCCGGAGATACCACAGGCGATGTAGATCTTCGGGCGCACGGTCTTACCGGTCTGGCCCACCTGCCGGTCATGGGGCATCCAGCCGGCGTCGACGGCGCTGCGGGAAGCACCCACCACGCCGCCGATCTCGTCAGCGAGTTCTTTCAGGACGGCAAAGTTCTCCGGCGACATCATCCCACGCCCGCCCGAGACAATGAACTCCGCTCCGGTGATATCCACATGACCATGGCCCGACGAGTCGCGGATGATCTCGATGACCTTGGTCAGGATGCTCGCCTCGGCGACCGCATAGTCTTCGCGCACGATCGTGCCCTGGGCCCGGTCGTCACGGTCTGGCATGGGCATCACATTCGGGCGGACCGTGGCCATCTGCGGGCGGAACTTGTCGCACATGATGGTGGCCATGATGTTGCCGCCGAAGGCCGGCCGGGTCTGCATGAGATTGCGCTTGTCATCGATATCGAGGCCGGTGCAGTCGGCCGTAAGCCCGGTGGCCAGGCGCGTGGCCACGGCACCTGCCAGGTCGCGCCCCATGCCGGTCGCGCCCATCAGAATAACCTCTGGCTTGAACCTGCCGATGAGGTGGCAGGTCGCCTTCAGGTAGGCATCCGTACGGTAGGTGCGGTAGACCGGTGCCTGCACCAGGTAGGACTTCGTCGCCCCGTAGCAGAACGATTCCTGGCTGAGGTTCTCGACGTTGTCGCCGATGACTAGAGAGCAGAGTTCAGTCCCCAGTTTCGCCGCCAGCCGTTTGCCGACGCCGAGGAGTTCCCAAGAGACCTTCGCCGGCTCGCCCTCGGTCTGTTCCACGAACACCCAAACGCCGCGGTACTGCGCGAGCATGTGGGCCAGGGTCGCCGCCTTATCGTCCAGCTCCTCGCCCGCGTCGGCGGTGCCGGCCTTAGCGAGTTCATCGAGCAGACGCTGCTCGTCGGGAGTGAAGCCCATTTCCAGGGCGGTCGCCGGACAGATCTTGACGCACTTGCCGCAGCCGATGCACTTCTCGGCCGTGATCAGAGGCTCGCCGGCCTCGGTCATATCGATGCAGTTGACCGGGCAAACACTCTGGCAGCGGGCGCCGCAGGCGATGCACTTGCCGGCGAGCAACCGGGCGCGCCCGCGCGGCTTCTTGATTCTCGGTTTTACATCAGCCATTCCAGTCCCTCGGGAAGGTGCGGCAGAGCGCAGCGGGAAGCGGCCGGACCGGTCCCCGGGTTGCGGCCCTGCGGGCCTACAACGGCAGCGCGTCCTTTGCCAGCAGTTTCTCGATCAGCAACCGCGCCGTGCCTTCAGGATCCGCATACCCATCACCCAGGATCTCGCCCTTCTCGCGCTGCGGGGAGAAGATCTTCATCACCCACGTCGGCGAACCCTTGAGCCCGATGGTCTGCTCATCCAGCTTCAGCACCTGGTTGTTCCACACCTCGATCTTGGCGTCGACGGCCGCCAGGCGCTGGGGTACGCGGGGATAGCGCGGGCGGTTCAGTTCGCGCACGACGGTCAGCATGGCGGGCAGCGGCGACTCGACGATCTCATGCCGCCCCTCCAACTTGCGGCGGACCCGGATCCGGCGCGCGGCGAGATCCAGATCCTCGATCCGGTCGACCAAGGTCAGTTGCTGATAGCCGAGGCGGGTGGCGATACCGGGGCCCACCTGGGCCGTGTCGCCATCGATGGTCTGTTTGCCACAGAGCACGATCCCCACCTCCTCGACGTCGGTACTGAGTTTGGTGAGGGCCGCGGCCAGGACGTTGCTGGTGGCCAGAGTATCGGCACCGCCGAAGACGCGGTCGGAAAGGAGGACGGCCATGTCGACGCCCAGCGCCAGGGCTTTGCGCAGGCTCGCCTGAGCGTTGGGGGGGCCCATGGAGATCGCGACCACCCGGCAACCGAAGCGGTCGCGGATCCGGAGTCCTTCCTCAACCGCATGCGTGTCGTAGGGGTTGACGATGAACGGCACCCCTTCGCGGACCAGGGTGTTCGTAACCGGGTCGATCTGGACCTGGGTAGTATCCGGAACCTGCTTGATGCATGCAACAACAAGCATACGCAGACCGCTCCAGCAAGAGTTCGTTTCCTACGCAGACCCCAGGCTGGCAGGCAGCCAGAACCCGGGAATCGCTCGCCGAATCAGCAGCAAACCGAGATCGGACATATGGGCCGTAAGGTAGGCCAGAGACGCCGTGAAATCAAGGACAACGAGAGAGATTCTGCAGTTGCGTAACGACGGCACGCGGCGTACACTAAGGCAAGGGAGGTGCTGACTTCGCCCACGTTGGTTGAGGGCGTGCCAGCCACCTCGACCCTGTCCGCAGTAGCCACACGTGGAAGGCGTCTACAGGAGGTCAGAACATGCGCACGGACACCCTTCAGCTCTCACGGATTGGGGGCCACGACCGGCTCCGGGCTCGGGGTTTCACTGAACTCGCAACCCTTGTTTGGTTGTTCTGATCTGTAACCTCCTGTCATGGATTGTGAAATGGAGATTCGTGCACTATCTATGTAGTGCACTAGTTGAATCGTATTATGGTGCGTATTACTGTCATTATAGGCATGATAATGGCGAGGTTATCAGTGTAGGAAGTAGTGAACATGTTCTTACGCACCGTCAACAAGGGCAACGGCAAGCAGTACCACTACGTGCTCAGGTCGGTGCGCAAGGAGGGCAAGGCGCATCCGGTACACGAAATCGTGGCCGATCTGACCGCTTTGC
>CAILUI010000092.1 GCA_903837355.1 uncultured Victivallales bacterium | reverse complement strand
GTGGTCGCGGCCGTGGATGGCGGCCAGGGCGTTGATGCGCCGCAGGTGGCCGCGCCAGTCGGGGCGGCGCTCCTGCAGGCCGGCGAGGTAGGGTTCGGCCGCGGATCCCAGGGCCAGGAAGCCCTCCAGCAGCCGGCGGTCGGCGGCATGGCGGGTCTTCAGGATCAGGCTGCGTTCGTGTTCTGGGATCAGGATATCGTGCTTGCGGCCGTAGCAGCGCGAGTGGTCGGCGAGGGTGTGTCCGTCGGCCGGACTGGCGACCACGATGCGCTCGGCGTGGCGCCGCAGCACCACGTGGCGGGAGGCGAACTCGGCCGGCACGCTGTAGCGGTTGGTGTCCACGACGATGCGGAAGCGGCTGTCGGCCACGGCCTGCTTCTCGACGCAGCAGTCGTGCGGCACGGGCGGCAGGGACCGCAGGCGGGCCTTCTCTTCGGCCGCGAAGACATCGGCCGGACGCTTCCCGGTGGCCCCGTGCAGGCGGACGTTGGCCTCGTTGACCAGCCAGTGACGCAGGGCCGCCTGCAACGCGGGCAAGGGTGCCGGTTCACGCCCGGCGAAGAACGCGGTGCACAGGTAGCCGATCCCCGACTCGACACGCCCTTTTTCGTTGGGGCAGTATGCGTTGCAGGGTTCCACCGTGAAGCCGTAATGACGTGCGAAGGCCGCATAGTCCGGGGTGATCAGCGGCGACCCGTCGGGCCGCAGGCCGCAGACGGCCGTGCGGCAGCGGTCCACACGCACCTTCTCGGGCACGCCGCCAAAGAACTCGAAGGCGCGGCGGTGGCACAGGAGCCAGTGCTCCATGGCTTCGGCCAGGCAGAGCTCCGCGTACAGCATGCGGCTGTGGCAGAGCACCATCGCGAAGAAGCTCACGCGCCGGGGCGTTCCGAGCACGTCGATGGACTGCCACATACCCCAGTCGGCCTGGGCGCACTCGCCGGGCGCGAAGGCCAGGGTGAAGTACGCCCGTGGAGTACGCGGACGCAGGTCGGCCACGCACTGCTTGACGATGGTCGCGCCGCCCGTGAACCCCCGCTCACTCTTCAGCAGTCGCCAGATCTGGCCCGCGGGCAGATCCGGATGCCGTTCCAGCAGTGTCTGCACGTAGGTCCGGTGCGGGTCCAGCAGCGAGGGTCGCGGCCGGCCGCTGCCGCGCGGGCGTGGTGTCGCCCCATCCCCCGCCGGTCCGAGTGCGGCCCGCACCGTGCGACGGTGTACGCCCAGATAGCGCGCAACGGCCCGCTTCGACAGCCCCAGGCGGCGCAGTTCCCGCACCGCCGCTTCGTCCACGCGGTTCATGCGGCACCTCCCGGCAGTTCCAGTACCTGCCACAGAGGGGTCTCGTAGGCCACCAGGCCGGCGGCCTCCAGTTCGCTGCGCGCCGTGCGCAGTGCGGGCAGATCGACCCGCAATCGCCGCGCCACCGCGTTCTCGCCCCAGTACGACAGGCCCTGCGAGTCGCCCACCGTCACCAGGAACAGGTACAGCGCCAGCGCCGCGTGGCTACGGCCGTCCAGGTACCCGTCGCGCACCAGCCGGTGGTCCACCCAGCTGAACGCCCTCGGCACCTTCCGCACCCGGGCCGGCACCACCGGCCGCTTCTCGATACTGACCATCGCGAGGTCCTCCGGCTTGCGGCTCCCGGCTCCATGCCAGGGCCGTCTACCGGTAACCATCGGAGGCACAGCGTGGTCATTCCATGAGTGTCGAGTAACCGGCGTACAGAAGCATACAGCATATTAATCATGAATTTCTTAGGACTCACGATGAGTGTCGAGTAACAGGCCTCCGGTGCGGCTTTTGAGTGTCGAGTAACACGGCACAAAAACGCTCATGGTCCGGAGGCGATGCCTGCGCCCCTGAGCCTGCCGGTGTCAGCCCAGGCCGAAACCAGTTCCCGCGCCGGCTGTGCAGCGGACTCTTCGCCCATCTGCATGGCCAGCCCCAGAAAGGCCTGTTCCAGATGCTGCAACCGGCCCTCCGTAGCGCTTGTCGCCGACCCCGTCGACTGGGCCGGGGAAGCCCGCTTCCGGTGCCGGCGCACACGCGACTTGGCCTTCTCCCGGAACGACGCATCAGACGCGTAGCGATCCCGGTGCCAGAGGCGCTGGCGCGCCCGCTTCCGGCGACGTACGCATCGCTTGCGCGTGCAGAAGTCCTGGTGATGGGAGTTGCGGGCGTCCGCTACAAAATCGAGACCGCACGCCCGGCAGGGGCGCTTCGGCAGACTGGCTCTCACAGGCATCCTCCGCTTGGATACCTGGCAATCTGCACACGCCGCACGCCGAATACACAGGGGAAGAAGAGGCGAAGAACACGCCAAGAACAGCTCACC
>CAILUI010000091.1 GCA_903837355.1 uncultured Victivallales bacterium | reverse complement strand
GCCTGCGGCACATCCGGCACCGCGATGCTGAAGAGGCGCACCTCGAAGGCGAACGAGCGCGGCATGCGCTCGCTTGATGGGAATGCCTGTTCTACGGCAGCAACAAGCCTGCGGGGATCTGCCCCCAGACGCTCGGCTGCATCGCGCCACTCCTTCAAGGCAAACTCACGCAGCTTGGCGTAGCCTGCCAGGAAGTCACGAGTCTCGGCCTCGAACTCCGCCTGCAAGCTGTGCAGACGGCGCGTCACTTCGTCGAGCTTCTCGTTGGGCAGGTAGTGCGCCACGCCACCCAGGAAGGGGAACGTGCTCTCTTCAACCAGCGCGTGGGCCCGGCTTTCCAGTACCGCCAGGCGCTTCAGGCTTTCCTTCGGCACCAGGCGCTTGTGGCCCAGTGAAATGAGGCGGTCATTCACCCGATCCCGCGAGAGACCCAGATCCTCGGGGTTGAGCTTCTTCTGCGCACGCCAGTAGCGCACGCTGACGCTCAGCAGGACGCCCCGCTGGGTCAGGGCATCCAGGAAGGTGCTATCGGTCTGCATCGTACGGGGTTCCTTTCGTCGGGTTGGGGTGGCCGGCAGTCAGGGCCGGCGCTTGCTAGAGCAGCGGCATGAGATCCGCTGGCGCTGGCACACCGGGCACTTCTCCTGGTCGCAGCCGGGATGATGGTGGCCGCCCACGGCGACGTTGCAGTCCGGGCAGCGTTCGCCCGTACCGCTTTCGTAGCGCACCGTGGGGATCCAGTTGTGGGCGGTGATGCGTATGCAGTCGTTGGCCCGGCAGGTTGTGGTTGCCGGCTCTGACATCTCCTGGCGGCAGGCAGTGCAGATGGCCATGTCATTCTCCCTTCATAGGCGGTGGTCGGTAGTCATGACAGGCGGAGTTGTGGCTGCTGCTTCTCGATGATCAGCCGTCCTTGGGCAACGCGGACAACGACGGCGTCGCGCTCGGCGAAGCCGGCGTCTGCAATCCACTTGCCCGAGAGCCGGATCCAAGGGCGGGCATACACGTAGCGCGGGAAGGCACAGCCCGCGCCGGATTGCTGTACCCGGAATTGGAGACGAGGGATCGCTGGACCAAGTGGGGGGGGGCAGGAAGCGAGGTGCTACTCAGGGCGGTCGTCAGGGGACAGGGGCACGGGAGGAGCTACTGGGTGGGCTGGATTCGTTGCTTGGCAGCTTGTATGGCTATGCGGGGAAACGCAGTCGAAGTCCGGGTGCAGGGTCACTGGGCCCGGGGTGTAGCTGAGGTGGTACGCATGCCTCTGGGGCTGGGTGAAGCGCGATCCGAACCTAGTCCCTGGCAGGCGATTGCTCGCATCCCGATCTTCTTGCGTCCTGAGCACAGAGAGCACCGAGGACACAGAGAATACCCTCTTAGCCCCCGCCGCAGGGAAGGTGTGTGTCAGTGGTGCGCCCACAACGGATGGCGTGAATTGATCAGGAGGCCCCTTTGAGGGTCTGATGTGGCCCTACTCGCCTTCCCTCTCTTCCGGCGACTCCACAAGGTACCTGGGTGCTCCCGACCCGGTCATGCCGCTGGCTTTGTTGGGGCCGTCCGCCGTCTGCTTGCATATCTGTTTGCGCACCATGGCGTTTTGTTGCCGCTCTTCCTCTTTCGCTTGCTCTTTGGCTTTCTTCGCGGCGAGGTAATCCGGGCATTCAGTCTGTAGCTTCTTCTTCAACTCAGCGAGATTGGACGCTCCCCCCTGGGCTTCCAGTGCCGCAATACGCGGCTCTAGCCCGAGCCTTTCCCAAAAGCCTCTGACGGCGTAATGCCACCGGAATGGTATCATGGTTCAGCGCCCCCGGATGTCCGTTTTCGGGCCTGAATCGGGCCGTCGGCCCCGTCTCAGGCGGTGTTTGGTCAAGTACTGCGACGTATTGGGCGCTTTCTGTGCATAGGTGCTTCTCCGGTGTTGCCCCGGTTCCTTCATCGTCCCTTCCGTAACG
>CAILUI010000090.1 GCA_903837355.1 uncultured Victivallales bacterium | reverse complement strand
GCTGGGAAGAACAGGCTCTGAGGAAAACCAGCACCGCCGTCGGCGGACCGCCACACCCAACGGCCCCGGAGCCAGGAGCAAGGCCGGAAATGGTGCACTCAACAAGACCCGATCAGGAACACTCCGAACTTGGCGTTCCTAAATGGTCCCCACGACTCGTTCTTCTCGGATCTGTGCCAGAAGATCAACGACCAGTGCACCCACGGACCACGGCGGGGCAAAGCCATCGACGCAGTCATCGCCTACAACGACAACAAGCACGAGACGGAGAGACTGGAGTACGAGAACATCGCGATTGCCACCATCCACGAGCACATGCTGGAGATGGAGAAGCGGGCAGTGAACGTGCTGGCGAACGAGCGCCAACTGCTCAGTGCCGAACGTTACCTGCTGAAAGACGGTTCATTGGAGTATGCCAGGAGCAGCGTTGGCGCCTTCGCTGATCTCTCCATGATCCGCAATAACTTCCGGTTTGTCGTCGGTGTCTCCAAGAGCTTCAACGCCGAGCTGTGCGTGGACGAGAAGGGCAGGCCGAACGCCTCCCGTCTCGCGAAGTTGCCGGAGGGCCACCGCACGCCAGCGTTCAAGTTCCGGTCAGAGCGGTCCAAGGGACAGGAGGGGGCCGTCTACTTCGTGGCTTGGTATGTGCGAATACGGAGCATGCGGCACACCGCATCGCCCTTCGACGGGGTCCTCAAAGTCGAGGTTATCCTGACAGGTGATGCCCCTTACGACCAGGTCGTTGAGACAGAGGAGCTGGACCTGGTCTCTGCCAACTTGGTGATGGAGCGATTGCCGACGTGCTACGGGCAGGACCAGCGCTGGCCTAACCACCTCTATCCGGTGTTCCTCACTGAGCGGTATCTGAAATCGAAGTTCATGAGCGACACAGTGCTGATGAACCTGCTCTGAAGGAAATTATCCATGACAACCGTGGGCCGCGTAGCAGCCTTGGAGCAGAAGCCGACGACTACCGACGAATTCTACTTCTGGACCCCCAAGGACCGATTGCTCTCCCCATTCGACGTGGTCGTCGTCCCGAACGCGAATAGCAGCCTTACGTTCGGTGCTGTCGAAGAGGTGAACCACATCACTGACGCCGCGAGTTACCTCGGGACGTTTATCAGCTCCGATTTCGGTGATCTGGAGGCCCAGGACTTCACCGCTCGGGTGGGTATGAACTACGTAAAGGCCCGAGTCCTTAACAACACACTGGGCATCATGATGCCAGTCCAGCACGGTATGCCCGTCCGGCTGGCCACGGTCGACGAGGCAAAGACAGCGCTTGGGATCGCAAAGGTCAAAGGCCCAGTCCCGTGCGGCCATATCGAGATGTACTCGCATGTTGAGGGCGAGAGGACCTCGATCCCCGTCTTCTTCGAGCAGAGGTTCCTGATCGGTCCCGAGGGGGCGCACCTGAATATCTCCGGGATCAGCGGACTGGCATCGAAGACCTCCTACTGCATGTTCCTCCTGAAAGCCTTGCAGGACCGAATTCTCGGGGGTGGCGTCGATGGGGATGGGGACGGCGAGAAGAAGCCTTCAGTGGCCTTCGTTGTGCTGAACGTGAAAGGCACCGACCTGCTTCATCTGGAGGAACCGGCAGTCGATCTCCCTCAGACCAGCCGGAGGATGTACGAAGAACTTGGGATCACCCCGTCGCCGTTTGAGAGCGTCAAGTACTACTTCCCCTTCCACGCACGGGCGACCGGGAACACGTATGCTTCCCCCCAGTTGGTGGGCGAGAAGATCTCAAAGGGCATAGGGTGGAAGTACAAATACGTGTTCGAGGAAGACCGCGACAGTCTGCCGATGCTGCTCTGCCATGTCGATGACCCCGCAGGGACCATGGAATCGGCATGCGACCACATCATGAGCGGTGTGGGCAATTTCGGCAAGGCCAAGACGTGGCAAGCTCTTCTCGACCAAGTGGCCGCACACTGCTCAGCCGGGGGAAGTGGCGACACGAAAGAGATCACGGTCGCCAGTTGGCGTAAGTTCAAACGGCTCGTAAGCAAGCCGCTTCGGAATGACATCTTCGCCCAGCGTGTTGAGCCGAGCAAGCACGAGGTCAGGCTTGGGGAAGCCCTACAGAGCATCAGGAACGGCGAAGTGCATGTTATCGATATCGCTAAGCTGGACGAGACCCTCCAGGCATTCGTCTTCGGGGATGTCATGCGGGCAATCTACGACCTGAAGCTTGGGCAGACCGAAGGTGTCGACGAGGCCCTGATCCCTGACCGCATCGTCATTTTCGTGGACGAGTTGAACAAGTACGCGGGGTCTGACTGTCCCACGGGGTCCCCGATACTCCGCCAGGTGATCGACATCGCTGAACGTGGCCGTTCTCTCGGAATCGTGCTTTTCGGTGCAGAGCAGTTCAAGTCATCGACTCATGAGCGGGTGAAGGGCAACTGTGCGACCCATGCCTACGGTCGGACGAACTCCATCGAACTGGCGAAGAAGGACTACTCCTACATCCCGAGCGTCTATAAGAACATGATGGTGCGACTCCGGCAGGGCGAGTACATCGTCACCAACCCGATGTTCCCCGGCCCGCTCTTCATCAAGTTCCCATTGCCCGTGTACTTGCAGCCGAAGTGAGAGCGGAAGCCGGGAGAGCGTGGACTATGCGACCTGTAGTCGTGGGCAAGAACATTCTGGACATCCTGACCACCGGGATGTACAAAGACGCACGCGTCATCTTGCGCGAGTTCGTCCAGAACTCAGCGGACTCCCTTGAGCGAGCCATCTCCGCTGGCGTGTACCGCAGCCGGTCAGACCTGCCTCCCGTCCAGGTGCACACCAATCAGGACGACCAGACCCTCGTCGTGGAGGACGAGGGGGTGGGGGTTCCTGCTGCCCAGGCGTGGGCGATTCTGACCTCCTTGGCGGACTCGCAAAAGGATCGCGGTACGGAACTGGGATTCCGTGGCATCGGGAGGCTCGCCGGTCTGGCCTACTGCCAGCGGATGACCATCGAGACCTGCGCCCGAGGGGAGGACACCAAGACCCGGTTGGTCTGGGATGCCGAGAAGCTGAGGACACTGATCCATGATAGAAGCTACCGTTGTACGGCGGAGGAGGTGGTTCAGCAGGTAACGACGCTCACCAATGCCGACACCGATACACCTGGACGCAGCTACTACAAAGTGACGCTTGAGGGCGTGGACGACGACGCGTTGCTGGACCCTGCCAAGGTGAAGGAGTACCTCTCCCATGTAGCCCCCGTGCCGTTCCTGCCGTCGTTCTACTACTCGGGTTCCATCAAGGACCACCTGAAGAAGGCGGGCCTGAACATACGAGAGTACCGCATCTTCGTTGACAACGACCAGGTGTTCAAGCCCTACCGCACCAGGGTTTATGAGGAGACGGCAGACAACGAGCGAGCCGTTGCCGAAATTGTCAACATCGGCACTGAGAACTTCCACGTTGGCACTGAGCTGGCTGCGGTCTGCTGGTACAGTATCATGAATCCGTTGCAGCTCATCAAGGTCTGCAACCCGTTGGGCATTCGACCCCGAGCCGGGAATATCCAGGTCGGGGACCGTTTCTCCTTGCAGCAGCTCTTCTCAGACACGCGGTTCCATAAGTACTTCCTCGGTGAGCTGCATGTCATGAGTAACCGCTGCGTCCCGAACGGTCAGCGCGACTACTTCGAGGATACCCCTGAGTTCCGTGAGCTTGAGAAGGGATTCCGAGCGTTTGCCCTTAGCCTTGAGAAGCTGTGCCGGAAGGCGTCTGATATCTCAAGCAGCTTCAAGAAGATCGAGTCACATGAGCTGGCGAGGAAGCAGTTTGAGGCGAAGGACGGCGGCGGGGCGTTCATCGGCCCCGACGAACGGCGCGAGGCACAGGCCGAGGTCACCAAGAAGGCGGCGGACGCTGAGGCGGCTCAGGAGAAGATCGACAGTATCCTTGACCCCTCCCAAGGGGGCAATGTGGAGGTCCTGAAGGCCCTGGCGAAGAAGCAGGAGGACACCATCCGCGAACGCCTGGAAGCGGCCCGTCCCAAACCTGAGGTGTCTAGTCCGGGAGAGGACACGGAGCAGAGGAGCGGCTCGCGTCGGTACCTGACAAGCCAGCTCTCTGATCTGAACCGCAGGGAGCGCAAGCTGGTGTCTCGCGTCTACGCCATCATCAAGCAGGTGCTTCCGTATGACGTGGCAGAGAACCTGGTAGCGAAGATCCAGGAGGATCTGAAGATCAGCGCCAAGGAAGGGACCTGATGAGAAGGGTCCTCCTAGTCGAGCCGGGTTACCAGAATAAGTACCCTCCTCTGGGGCTGATGAAGCTGGCCACCTACCACCGGGGGCGAGGGGACTTCGTTCGGTTCTGGAAAGGCAACGCGAGGGAACTCGTCCTCGAAACGCTACTCGACGAGGCCGTGGTTGCGTTCAAGCGACTGACGCCATCCGTCGAGTGGAACAGCCTGCGCCCCCAGTTCAGACAGTACGTCCGCCTCCGCGCAAAGGCGGCGTGGGGTGACATCGAGGGCATTGCTGGTTTCTACAGCCCCACCGTCAAGCTATGGCTCGATGGGATTCGGGAGCAGTTCAGGGCTGGTTCCGTGCCTGATAGGCTGAAGTGGGATCGGGTGTGTGTCACGACGCTGTTCACTTTCCAGTGGGATATCAGTGTCCGGGCCATCGAGGACGCGAAGGCCCTTGTGAAGGACCTCTCCGAGCTGAGAGTGGGAGGGATTGCAGCCTCGCTAGTCCCCGATGAGTTTGAGGTCGCCACAGGCATCCGCCCGCACGTCGGACTACTCTCATCTCCGGGCGCACTAGATCCGGGCGATTTGACGATTATTGATGAGTTGCCCCCCGACTACTCGATGCTCATGGAGACTGACTACGTGTACCCTGCCAACGACGCGTACCTCGGCTACACCACGCGTGGTTGCGTCCGCGACTGCCCCTTCTGTGCCGTGCCACGACTTGAGCCGAAGATGGTGCATTTCCACCCGATTGCGGAGGGTGTCGGACGGGTGACCAGGGAGTTCGGGGAGCGCCGAGACCTACTCCTGCTCGACAACAACGTGCTTGCGTCCAATCGATTGGATGAGATCGTCGAGGATATCAAGAAGGCTGGTTTCTCCAAAGGGGCACGGTTCAGGCACCCAAACCAGCTTGAGGTGGCTCGGGCCGGGCTTTTGCGCGGATGGAATGACTTTGGGTACCGCCGCCACTTCTGGGCGCAGGTGCGCTGGTTGCTTCCGCATCTCAGTCCTTCCGACGCCGCGAGGGTGAAGGGTGTGATGGTGGAGCGCTGCCTGGGGCTTGATGATGCGCCCACGAACGAAGACTGCCTGGCCCTATACCCCATCCTATCCCCTTTGTGCGAGAAGCACCGCTATGGGGGAACGGTCGCACGGCATGTTGACTTCAACCAAGGTGTGGACGCTCGGCTGTGCACGGATGATAACGTGGCACTGCTGGCGCAGACGGCCATAAGACCACTGCGAATCGCTTTCGACGCCTGGCGCTATCGGGAACCGTATGAGCACGCAGTACGCTTGGCCGCGAAACACCGAATCACCCATCTCAGCAACTACCTGCTCTACAACTACCAAGAGAAGCCGGAGGAGTTGTGGCTGCGCATGGAGCTGAACATCGCTCTGGCGGAGGAACTCGACCTCAACATCTTCAGCTTCCCGATGAAGTACTGCCCCGTGTGGCATGAGGATGGCTACCACAGGAATCGGGATTACCTGGGGCCGCACTGGAACCGCAAGTTCGTGAGAACCGTACAGAGCGTCCTGAATGCGACCAAGGGCAAGATCAGCCGCAATCGTGACTTCTTCGAGAAGGCGTTTGGCCGGACGTTAGGGGAGTTTAGGGAGCTTCTGTACATGCCGGAGAACTACGTGGTTCTGCGCTTCAGGAGCGAAGGGCTTGGCCTCACGGACGCTTGGCGCACGCTGCACAACTCACTGAGCGACGGCCAACGCTCAGCAGCCTACCCCACGATCTACTCAAGCAAGTTTGGCCTTAGTGACCTGCCGAGGACTGATGATCCGGTGGTCGCGGCTTTCCTGAAGCACTACACAGTCACGTTCGAGCAGGTCAAGGACGGGGTGGGCTTGGACAGCGTCCTCCCCTGACGACACAGGCATGATGCCAGTTTCACCGGGAGACGGAGTACATGACGACGCTGGCGAGCTGGGTCACCGATGACGACCACGGAGTTGCATCGATCTATATCGCGTCCGACAGCAGGCTGTGCCTCATTGACGAGAACGACATAGTCGTAGGGATCTCAGGCAACCAGTACCAGAAGACGTTCCACTCACGCAAGACCCCTGATGTCTTCGGTGTGTATGGAGTTGTCACCCATGCGCCGGAACTAGTGAAACGTCTGATCCCCAGTCTTGCTGCCCTTAGGGACGGGCTTCCGGCTCCTGAGAGGACCGTCAGCACCTATGCAGCCCTTGTGGCGGAGACGGTTGGGCGAATAGGCGTTCCGGGTGTATGTCGTGCAGAGAGTTTCGGCCTCATCCATGGGTTTCGCTTGGCTAAGTACGAATTCGGCCTGTTCCACGTCAAGGTAACCCTTAGTCCGGGAGCAACGAAGGTCACAAGTGACGAAGTCCATGTGAAGCCCTTTGAGGCCATCTCCTGCGCTTGGGCCACAGGCAAACCCGGACTGGTTCGGACGCAACGAACGGACCCAGACAAGGCGCAGCGAGGGTTCAGCAGGTGGCATTGGCAAACGTTCTACGACGCACTGAAGGCACCGCTGGACGACTACTCTGGCGGTGCCCCCCAACTCGTAGGAATCTACCGCGAGGGCAACGGAATGGCTTTCGGGATTCACTTTGCCGGGGAACGGTTCCTGAACGGACGCCCCATTGCGGGGCAAAGCGTGCCTTCGGACCTGGAGTGGCGAGACGGCTTGTTCCAAAGAGTCGATGATGGGTGTATACTACTACTGAAAGCGCAGAAGCACGGAAGAGTTCTGGCGACTGCGAAGGTAACGCCTTATAGCGTATAGGTTACGGGGTCACTTGTGTGACACCGACAGATGCAATTCCCATGGCCTCCACCACGTTCCAAAACAGATTTCCTGGGGGTCGACGGTCTAGGACCTAGGAGTTCCTGTCTCGACAGGGACTCCTGGATGGGACGACAGTCCACGCTCAACTGCGGCAGTGGTTATGCGTGGTTAGCTTTACTGGGGTGGGAGAGAAGGCGAGGCCCACCCTTGCGCTCTTCCTTCGGTCTCACCTTGGGCCGTGGCGGCTGTAGGCACGCTACTCGTGGTGCTTCTCCTGCTTGTAGTCGGGAATGTTGCCGCCTTCCACGGCAAGGCGGGTGGTGCCGAGGTGACCGTGACAGGAAAGCAGGGCAGCTCGGAATCAGGCATGCTTGATGGTTAGTGACCTCCGACCGCCTCAATCAGTGCCCTCCCGAGCCAGCACCTCCAGCAGCCTGCCAATCGACCTGGGTGCAGACCCCTCGAAGTGATTGTTGGCGTTGACGAAGGTGACGGCTTTCCGAGCAGCGTTGGCGCGGACGATGGTAGCCGCTGCCGTCAGGCCCTCCGGGTGCGGGTCCAAGACGCGGTCCCACTTCTCGCCGCTCATTTCCTCGATCTTCGAGCGGTCGGGTCCGTGCAGGCGGATGACGGCGAAGTCTGCGGTCGCCGGGTGCAGTTTGTTCCAGACCTCGCCAATGTGGGGCATGTAGTAGCCTTCGAGGAACACGAACCCGGCCCCATGCCTGGCCAGAAGGTCGAAGAGCGCCGGTGACAGCCAGTTCGGGTTTCGCATCTCGATGGCGTACTGGAACCCCTTGGGCGCCCCGGCCAGGAACCGGTCCAGCCGTTCGAGGAAAGCAGCCAGCGACGGCATCTTCGTCTTGTTCAGGTACTCGAACTGGAACATGATCGGGCCGAGCTTGCTCCCCAGGGGCGACAGCCGCTCCAGGAACCTGCTCAGCAGATCGAGGTCAAGGAACTGATCGTTTGGCCGGTTGGCGAACTCGGCAGCACTCTTGGGCTGCTTGGCGTAGTAGTGGGTCAGCGTGATGGCATTGGGAGCTTTCACCGTGAACCGGAAATCGTCGGGCACGCTCTCGGCGTATTGTTTGACGGTATCGGTGGCCGGGAGCGTCACGCCGGTCGGAAACAGGCTCCAGAACCACTGGTCGATCTCGACGGTGGTCAGGTGCTTGGCGTAGTCCGCGAGGTAGTTGTCAGCTCGGTAGGTCTTGCCAGCGTCGTAGAGGAGGCCCTTCCAGGAGTCGTACTTCCAGGAGCAGGTGCCGAGGCGCAGGAACGGGCGCAGCGGCTCCGGGATGGTCAGGTTCAGCCCGTCACCGGGGCCAGCGGTCTGCGAGGAGCCGAAGAGGTCAGGTTGGCTGTCGGTCGTCATTCGTCGTTTGCGGTATCCGTTCAGTCGCTAGGACCCGCCAGCCTCCCCGTCTCGGCTCCGGGGGACATCAGAGCCGATGGCGACCCCTCTACCTGGGTGAAAACACCCCAGCGCCGATCTCCCTAGTCCAGACCCTCATCTTTTGGTGGGAACGTATCACCATCGCATCGCAGTTGCAGCCCTCACATATTGGGAAGACCCAGTCCTTACGCTTGTACTGGTACACCCAGCCGTCGGACACAACCGCTTGGCAAATGCTACAGGAGAAGGAGTGCCAGATTCGCCGCCCCCGCAGTCTCCCCAGGGATATCGTCCTGCGAACCAGGGATGGATCAACCTTGGTTCGATGGTCGCATGGCCTCTCAGGCGTCTGGCCACCAGAGGGGCGATGCTCACGGCTTGGTGCAGGGACCGGGCGGACTGGAGTCCCAGGGACATTTGCCATCACGAAGTCAACCAGCCCTCTGATCGCCAATGCCCTACCAGGACTGGGATCAACCCTCTGCTTCTTCACCAGCTTTCGGAGCCTCTTGATGGTTCCATCAGCGGTCCCCGCAGGGCGAGCCTCCAGCCGAGCAAGGGCTTCCTCAACAGTGTGATTGCTTTCTGGGCGACCCGGTCTCCTTCCCCGCAGACCCTCCAGCGATCCAGCTCTTCGGACTGCTGCGGGCTTGGCCATCAGGTTACGCCTGTGGTCGTTTGCAGTACCACTCCCGTTGGCACCCGCCGAAGCCGTGTTCCCATCTTGTCTCTGCGCCCGCTCAGGCGCTGGGGCCGTCTGCCCTGGTGGCCGAGGCGCGTGCGCCATCACAGACTCAACCAGTGCCATGATGGCCAGCGCCCTCTCATTGTTCGGCTCATGCCGCTGCCTCCTCACCAGCATCAGGAGCGTCGCGAGGGTCGGGTTGGATTCCCCCCCTGACTGGTCCATCAGCCAGGCGACTGCGTCCTCGGCAGTGTAGCGGCCTTTGGCTCCTGGCGGTCGTGTGGTGCCCATGCGTTTCCTCCGATGGTGTGTCTACTCCCCCGGCGGGCAATACTACCACCGTCCAAGTCCTGGCGCAAGCACAGCGCTGGGGCGGACACACACCGCTCGAACTCACACCTCCACAACCATACTCCCGTATACCCCCACAATCCGTGTCCCGCCCACCACGGTCTCACGGCTGACGTGCTGGTGCCCGTGGATCAACAGCCTTGGCGAGTGCCTGCCGATATAGTCCGTCAGCGCCACGAAACCCTGATGAACGTCGGTATCCCGCTCATGGACGCCTGCGGGTGAGTTGTGGCTGATGAGGATGTCCACGGGCGGGAGCTGGCCGATCAGAGCCGCTGCTTCGTCCTGGCTGTAGAGGTAGTTGCCCCGTGGCTTGTACTTCCATGAGCCGTTGAACCCGCCAACCCGCATGCCGTTTGGCAGCGTGACCACCTGGAGGTGCAGGTCCGTGATCGGCACCGGGAACACAGACGGCAGGTCGTGGTTGCCTTTGACGGCCAGGATCTGGGCCGCTGAGCAAGCCTTGGCGGCGGTCAGGATCAGCGGGTCGTAGACATCGCCGCACGAGACGACCAAGTCAACGGGCTGGCTGGGGCCGGTCCACGTGAAGGCGTCGTTGTCGGCAAGGATCAGGATGCGCATGGCTACTGCCAAGCGTTCGTCAGGCACTCTTGACTTCGACGGTTGCTATACCGTTTCCGTAAGTGGTGTAGGAGCAGACAGAATCTGTTCTGAGAACGTGTAACATCCCGGCCAGCGCTGACAGCGGGAAGATGGCGCCAACTTGGCCGAGATCGGGGCTGTACTCTGGCTTCACCGGCTTGTACCTGTCGTCCATCACGAAACCCAACCATGCGAGGTGAAGACGAGAGTCCTTAGCACGGGGGGCAATGAGTGTGATTGATGTGATGCTAGGGAGTCCGAACTTGTCGCGTGAGGCAACGACAATCTTGGTCTCTGCAACCCTGAAGCTAAACACTATGGGCTCGGGCTTCTCGTCGCTCATCTGCTTCAGAATCCAGTCCGCCGTGAGTTCATCTGGCATTGGGTGTCTCCTAGTCTACCGGCATGGGGTTACGGGGCTCACCTCAGTATAGACCGTGAGACCTCGGTCCGCCCCAGGTCTGCCCGCCCAATCCATGGACGCCAGCGACCAGACGGTCCCGCCCTCCAGCGCCATGCTGGCCCATGCCCGGCAAGCCCAGGCCGCTGGTCTGTGGGAGAAGAGACCCCGGAGGCGGCGGGAAGAGAGAGAAGGAGGGAGGAGGGATTCCGCCTCCGGGGCCAAACCATGATCGCGTCAGGAACGCGGTCTTCGGTCTCTGCTGAGTAGACGAGCGGCGGCGGGGAACTGTTGGAGGTCAGCAGCCGACGCGAGGTAAGATGCTGGGACCCCCGGCTGAGCCGCATGGACTGCACGACGGCGGAGCCGGAAGGCATGGGGCAAATCGGATAGAACCCTTGCTAAGCGTGCAGTACTGTCTAGGTTATTATCCATGCAACCACGCTGGACAGAGCTGGAACAGAAGGCACTGGCGGTCATTGGGGCCTACCACCGTCCTGTCCGCACGCACGAGCTTCTGGGCAAAGGCGTCCACCCCCGGACGCTCTACCGTCTTCGTGACGCCGGTGCCCTGCGGCAGCTCCAACGCGGACTGTACGTGCCTGCCGACACGGCGGACCCGACCGAACACCATGATCTTGTCAAGGTGGCATCGCGGTCTGAAAAGGCTGTCGTCTGCCTGCTGTCGGCATTGTCTTTCCACGGGCTGACCACGCAAGCCCCGCGTGAGGTGTGGATTGCCATCCCCGGTCGGGCCTGGCGTCCACGGTCAGAGAACCCGCCTGTGCGCGTGTTCACGTTCTCGGTGCCATCCTACGGCGCAGGCGTCGAGACGCATGACCTCGAAGGTGTGCCGGTGCGCGTATACTCCCCAGCGAAGACCGTGGCGGACTGCTTCAAGTTCAGGAGCAAGGTTGGCAAGGACGTTGCCATCGAAGCCCTGCGTGAAACGTGGCGGCAGCGACGTGCCACGATGGATGAACTCTGGCGTTTCGCCCAGGTCTGTCGCGTGGCCAACGTCATCCGCCCCTATCTGGAGTCTCTGACGTGACCACCCGGCGTCCGGTCAAGAACGTGGCGGCGTCTGTCAGGGACCGACTACTGGCGGCGTCCAAAGACCAAGGCGTGTCGTTCAACGAAGTGCTCCGGCGCTATGCCATGGAACGGCTGCTATACCGCATCAGCCTTTCGCCGCACCGCCAGACGCTCGTCCTCAAGGGTGCCATGCTCTTCCTGGCGTGGACGGGGCACGATTTCCGGCCCACCAAGGATGTTGACTTCCTCGGTTCCGGGTCCGACGCGCCGGAGGATGTGGCGACCCTCTTCCGGGACATCTGTGCCTTCACCATCCCGGAACCCGATGGGATCGCGTTTGACCCGGACTCGGTCAGGGCGGAGCAGATACGTGAGGAGCAAGTGTACGGCGGCGTCCGGGTGACCCTCACGGCGCGACTCGCCAGCGCACGCATCCCGGTACAGGCTGACATCGGCTTTGGCGATGCCGTGACACCTGCCGCTGAGACGGTGCGTTTCCCGTGTGTCCTCACGGACTCGACGGTTCCCGACGTTCGGGCCTACTCACGGTACAGCGTGGTTGCTGAGAAGCTGGAAGCGATGGTCAAGCTCGGAGTGGCGAACAGCCGCATGAAGGATTTCTACGACCTGCTCGTGCTGTCGCGCCGGTTCGAGTTCGAGGGAGCCACGCTTGTGAAGGCCATCACCGCCACGTTCAAGAGGCGGAACACCCCTCTTCCGTCAGAGCAGGCGCTGGTCTTCGGGCAGGACTTCGCCAATGGCCCGGCCATGCAGGGCCTATGGCAGGCGTTCCTGAACCGCACCCGGCTGGTTGAGACCGCCAGCGCTGAGTTCCCCGATGTGATGACCGAACTGAGGGCTTATCTGGTTCCTGCGGTTCTGGCCGTCCAGCATGGAGCAGGCTTTGGCGGGAGATGGTTGCCTGGAGGTCCGTGGCAGTAGGGTGGGGCCATGCGTGCGGCGCGTTGGGCACCAGCCGCGACCTGGGGGGGGGTGAATGCCTCGCGGGAATCTGCACAACAACGCAACACGGCAGGGGCGGGCTGCGATTTCTGCCGTCCTCGGGTCATCGCCGCAAGAACGTTACCGGGGCCTCGCAGTGGAACTGCCCGTTGGAGTGTGGCACTTCCTCGGTCCAGTGTGGCACTTTTTGTGGCACTTTCCAGGACCAATTGTGGCACTTTTTGTGGCACTTCTAGCAGGAGGTCGGACTGTGTCCGACTGAGTAAGGTGCCGTCAGTCCAAGGCTGAAGTTGCTTGTTGCGAGGTACTTACAGGCAGGATATGGGGAAAAAAGATGGCGCCCCCGAGCCGATTTGAACGGCCGACCTACTGCTTAGGAGGCAGTTGCTCTATCCAACTGAGCTACGGGAGCGCTAGCGAGCCACCAATATCACTCTGCGCCCGGCGAATTCAACCGTGGTGGCTGGAGGTCGGACCCGGACGGGAGTGGCTCAGGGCGCGGCGTATGGGAGGCGTGGAAAGAGTGCCAGCGAGGTCTGGACGGGGTAGCCGCAGGTGCATCCCGAACTGGCCTCGGGGATGGTCACGATGCCGCCGGCGGGGAGGGTGTTGACCCAGCAGCCAGGCCGGCTGACGAGGGTCAGGCGCTGCTCCTTACCGGTGGCAAAGTCCCCCACTGTGGGCAGGCCGGCCTGCCGGCTGAAGGCGCAGTTCCGCGACGCTGATAGCGGGGCGCACTGCGGGGCTTTGTTCCACAGCCAGCCGCCATAGACTGACCCATCGCGCAGGTGGCGCGCGAAGCCGGGGCCGTAGACCGTTTTGCCGACGATGACGGGGTGCTGGACCTGTTCGCCATGGCCGCCGTCGAGGATCTCGGCGCGGCTGGGCGTGTTGTCGTTGCGCCAGAGTTCGCGGCCCGTGGCCAGGTCGAGGCCGATCAGTTGGTACTGGATCAGTTTGCGGTCTTTGACCGTATCGTGCCGGCTGCCAGCCAGCACCAGGGTGTCGGCACGGCCAGACAGGTAGATGGCGTGCTGAAAGGCGCTGAGATCGAGCGGCGTACGCCAGCGCTCGGCTCCGGAAGCGAGGTCGATGGCCACGAGCTGAGGGGGGGCCTTGAACAGCTCCCCGAGGCCGATCTTGCCGGTGGCGTGAGCGCGGGTCTCCGGAATGGCGCTTTCGACGAAGCAGAGCCGTCCGCCGAGCACGGTGAGGGTAGGATTGAGGACGACGCCCTGGGGAGTGTAGGTCCAGGCCGGAGCGCCGCTCTGCCGGTCCAACGCGAAGAGGCTCAGGCTGGTGACCACCGGCTGGTTCTGGTACCACACGGTGTCGTAGTCCGCCTTGTTGCCCGGCCGCAGAGCCGCCTCGGGGCGGGTTCGACTTCCGAGCAGCAGGTTCCCGGCCACGGCCAGGTAACCCCAGCGCGCGGGCTCGCCGACGCTGCCGGGCACCGGGAACTCGGCCAGGGCCTCGCCGCTGACGCCGGCGAGGACCAGGCAGCGTCGTCCGGCAGCGACGTAGAGCCGGTTGTCCGCCGTGGCCAGGTTGCCGCAGTCCTTGAGCATGGCCATTCTGCCGCTGTCGGCCTCCTGCCGTTCCCAGAGCACGGTGCCGTTGTAGGCATCCAGGCCGGCGAGGTAGTCCATGCCGGTGACAAACAGCAGGCCGTCACTGCACAGCGGCGGGGCGGCCTTGACATGGCGTTCGTACATGTACTGCGGTCCCGGCCGGCCGAACCAGAGCACGTCGAAGGGTCCAAAGGGCAGGGCATCGTCGGAGCACACGGTGTTGCCGGCGTCGGCGTAGCCATGGGTCCAGCGTCCCGCGCCAGGGACCGCAGCGCGGCGGAAGGCGGCGCGGGAACCAGACTCGGCAGTGGGAGTCAAGCGTTCGCCGGGCAGCGTCGCGGTGGCGGCGTCGCGGTCGGCAGCCGTGGTGGCGAGCAGGACTCCGCCGCAGGGTTGGAGAACGCGGCCCCATTCGCTCGGAAGCAGGGGCACTGTCCCAGCACTGACCACCAGGTTGAACAGGTAAGGCCGGTAGGGTAGGCGGTCCGTCTCCAAGGCGTGGACGCTCAGTCGCGCGCCCACCTGGCCAGACTCCGCCAGGGCCTGGCGCAGCACCGTGCAGCGTGCGGGGTCGGGTTCGATGATCTCGCATTGGAGCTCACTCTGGCTGGCCACGGCCAGAGCCAGGTCGGCGCTGCTGGCGCCCGCGAAGAGGGCCAGGCCGCGGGTGCGGCCGAGCAGCCGCAGGAGTTCGCGCGCGGCGCTCGTGGCGGCGGGCGGCACGATCCACTCGCGGCGCGGCGGCGCCATGAGCGCGGCGGTGGCCGGCGCCGTCGGCGCCGGCGCCAGGCAGAAGATGCGGCCGTCTACCGCCGATGCCAGGAGCCGGCCGTCATGCCAGGCCAGGCCGTCGATGGCGGCTTCGGCGAGGGTCACGCGCCCCAGGGCCTGGCCGGTGCCGGCGCTCACCACCTCGACGCCAGCGTCGGTGCCGATCACCAGGTGGTCACCAACCTTGATCATGGTGCGGGCGGCGCTGCAGGGACTCTCCCAGAGGCGTTCCGGTTTCGCCGTGCTGACGTAATCGGAGCGGCGCAGGGCAATGACTTTGGTGCGGAGGAGGACGAAGGCATCCAGGCCATCGACGACGACCTGTTGGCCCGCGGTGGTGAAGAGGCCCTCCGTGGCTTTCTCGTCGAACAGGTGGATGACGCCGCCCTCACCAGGGCCGGTGGCGATGCTCCGGTTGACGATCAGGGCGCAGGTTCCTCCCGGCAGGTCCTTGCCCCAGGAGTTGGACTGTCCGAGCCGGTTCAGCGCTTTCCCGGTGCGGCGGTCATACACCTGGAACGGGGTGCGACCGGTGGGCACGAACAGGCGTGTTGGCGAGAGCAGGAGGAAGCCCTGCGGGCCGCAGGCCACGGGCTCCTTCCAGCGCTCCTGGCCGGTCAGTGCGTCCAGCGCACAGAGGAAGGTGCCATCGGAAGGGAACACGCCCGCGCCGACGTAGAGAGTCCCCTGGTCCACGACGATGCCGCCGCGGACGGGACAGGGTGAGATCAGGCGTTGGTTGCCGGGCAGGCGTGCGTCGGCGGTCGCGGCGCGGTAGCGCCAGACCAGCGTGCCATCGGCGGCTTGCAGGCAGTATACCCAGCCGTCATCGCAGCCAGCGTAAACGCGGTCGCCCCAAAGGACGGGGGCCAGGCGGACCGGTCCCCCGGTGGGGTAGCGCCAGGCCTGGGTTCCGGTGGCGGCATCCAGGCAGACGATGGCATCGCCGGCGCTGTCGCCGTAGAACACGCGGCCCGCGGCGGCCACGACATGGTAGGCGTGGTCGTAGGTGAGCGTTGGGCTGAGCGCGTGCATAACCGCTGGGTTGTCGGCCCGCGGCGGCGGCCAGGCGGGTGCGGGTGGAGCCAGCGGCGTATGCACCCAGTGTGCCTGCAGGGGCCAGACCAGGGTTTCGCGGGAGACGGCGCTGCGTTCCACGTCGTTACGGAAGGTCGTCCAGCCGCGCGCGCGGTCCGCCCACTCGGCGACCTGCAACAGCCGGGCGCTCAGTTCGGGCAGTTGCTGGAAGCTGGCAAGGTCGCCGCGGATGGCACGCCGCAGGATGTCACCGCGCCGGACCTCACAGGCCTCGAGTTGGGCCAGCCGAGCGCTGACGGGAGCGGCATTGGCCGGCTGGGTGGCCTGTACCCGTTCGAGCTTGGCGCGCAGGCGCAGCAGTGAGGTTGCGGGGTAGTCCATGGTCTGCGCCAGTGCCGGGGCAGCGGCCCAGATGCCGGCGTCGAGGCGGGCGATGTCATCGAGCCCACGGCAACAGGCTTCGTAGCGGCGCAGGGTGGCAGCGGGGTCGGTCCCTGCCGGGGGTAGGTCGGTCGCGAGTTCCCCCAGGCTGGCAGCCATCTCGACCGAGGCCTCGCGCAGGCGCGGGAAGAAAAAAGTGGGGTCAGGGTCGACCAGGCGTGGCTGGTCGAGGTGCTCACGCAGGCGCTGCATGAGTGCGGGAAAGCGTTGTTCGAGGGCTGGCCGGACGGCGGCGACCCAGGGCGAGGCGCGCTCATGCCGGTCGACGATGCGGAGGCGGACGGCGGCGTTCGGGGCGGCGCCGCTGTCGAGGCCAACGAAGGCCCGTAAACGCAGCGCGGTCGCGGGCACGGCATAGCACAGGGCGCTGGGAGCCGGAGCCACCTGGGCGCTGGCGCAGTAGTGCCCCGCCAGGTCGGCGGGCCGGGTCTCCGGACTGCCGGAGCCAACGCTGACGAACCGCGGCGCGAGGCTGCGCAGTGGCACCGTCGAACCATCCGCGAGCAGGAAGCCGGCATCGCCCCAGGCGGCCAGCGCGCCGTGGCTGGAGTCGACGGGGTCGGCCATCAGCCAGAGGCGCGTCAGGCCTTGCACGGCAAGATCAACGGAGACGGCAGGTGAGCTCTTGGTGAGGACCGCAGAGAAGAAGGGTCTAAAGCGTTCCGCGGGCGCCCCGACGTCATTCTGTGAAGTCACGTGGGCGAGCATGGCATCGGCCCAGGTTGCGGTGTCCGCGAGGGGCTGGGCAGCGTCCGTCACGTCGGTCCGTAAGAGCTTTGGTTCTAAATTGTTAGCATACGGTATGAAAGCAAAGTAGAAGCGCGTGTCCTGGTTCTGGAAAGCGGGCTGGTCGGAGGTCTCTACGACGAAGGCTCCGGTTCCCTGATTGGCGGACGGATCGTAGGACCAGGCGATGGCGTTGTCCTCGACCCCATCCTTGTTCAGCTTGGCGACCTCAAGCAGGAGCACGCCGCTGTTCCCGGGGTGTTCCGGAACGGCGATTTCGTACTGGCCAGGGCCGCTATGGCGGACCCCGAAGGAGCCGCTGCCGGCCAGGACACGGCCGTCCTCGCCGATCCAGCCACCGGTCAACCCCTGCAACCGGTAGGGGAGGTAGACGAAGCTGAACGCGCAGAGCTCCTCCTGCTTGAAGTCGTTGGCTTCGTCGGCGATGCGGAGGTGCCAGCCGCTGCCATCGGGTAAGGGCCCGACCGCGGTGAGGTTGTCGCCATTGGCTGCGGCGACGGCGAACAGCATGCCATCGTCGAGTGCGTCGACGCCGCCAAGGTGCAGCCGGATCTCGCCGTCCCGCGGGCCGCCGCGCACCACGGCCAGAGTGCTGCCTGGTGGCAGGTTGCCAGACGCCAGGAGCGTCGATCCGTCCTTGCTGACGTGAGCTCCCGTCCAGCCCTCCGCGAAGGGGAACCAGGCCACCGCAAAATCGACATTGGCTTCCACCCCATCGCCCGTGGCCGAAAAGCCTGCGACCCAGGAGTCGCCCGCGGCCGGCGCGCCGGCCGGACAGGTCAGGGCACCGGCCACCTCGACGCCGCCGCGCGCCGCCTGCGGCAGGCGCTCGTTGAGCGACGCCATGAGGATACCCTCAGCCTGACGGAAGGGCAGGCTTCCGGGCTGGCCTGCCAGGGCCTGTCGCGTCACGGTCCAGTCGCCGCGGTTGCCACTGCTGGCCAGCACTCTGGCGCCCGAGCTCTCGTCCGTCACGCGGGCTACCGGTTTATCGGCGAAACCGCCGCCACTGGGATCGACGTCCACTCGCCCGACGATCACGTCGGCGCGGGGTGCCGCGCCGACGCCACAGAGGAGGATGCCGAGGACCATGGCCGTCCTCGACCACAGGGTCCGGAAGCTCGTATCGGGCCTCATCGTTCACCTCGCAGCAGCATTGACCTGCGACCCGCCCACCTCGGCTCGGCGCCACCATGGCATTGCCATGCGAGCGGCCGCACCCGTCGCAACCTACACGTCCTTGCTGGACTCGCCAGCGCCGCCGTCGGTGATGCAGAAGGCCGGGACGCGGGCTTGCGTCGGCGCCGTGCCGTGCTACGCTGACAGGCGCGATCTGGCCGCGGTCCCGGCGGGCCGCGTGCGGAGCGCCACAGCGCAGTCACTGGAAGCAAGCAGGAGGTCGGAAGCATGCGGTGGATAGGTGGAACGGCATGTCTGCTGTTAGCCGCGTTGGTGCTGGGCGGCTGCGCCCTCGTGCGTCCCTTCGCGGGCGGGGTCCGCCTGCAGGAAGTTGGGCGACGCGCCGGTTTTCGGGTCCCTGAGTGCGTGCTCGTCGATCCGGCGACCGGGACCTACTACGTGTCCAATGTCGACAGCGATGCCGGCCTTTTCTGGGCCGACGACGGGGCGGCTCGCATCACTCGCGTGCAGGCTGACGGCCCGCGCCTTGATCGTTGGCGGGACAGCACTCCCGCGGCGCCCCTGAACAGCCCCAAAGGCATGTGCCTGCTGGGTGAGCGGTTGTACATCGCGGACAACGCGCGGTTGCTGTCGTGCCTTGCCGCTGGTGGTGGCGACCTGACGGTGGTGACGGCGGGCTTCGTGAACGCCAACGACCTGGCGACGGATGGGACGAGCATCTGGTTGTCGGACTCCGCCGAGGGGGTGGGGCAGGTGTGGTGCATCGCGCCCGATGGCTCCAGCAAGCGCCAGGTCCCGGCGCCATCACGGGTCAACGGTCTGACCTTCCACCAGGGCCGGCTGTACGCCGTCAGTTGGGACGCGCACGATGTCTACGAACTGGACCCGGATGGCCACCTGCCACCGCGGCCCTTCGGGCAGGCGCACCATTTCACGAACCTCGACGGCATCGAGGTGTTGGACGACGGGACGTTCATCGTCTCGGACTTCGTCGGCAACCAGATTTGTGCCATCTCGCCGGACCGCCTCGAGGTCACCGTCCTGGCCCGCGTGACCGCGCCGGCGGACCTTGGCGTCGACCGTCGGCGCGGACTGCTCTATGCGCCGCTGTTCACCCAGAACGAGGTCGTCGTGTTCTCCATCGTGCGCTGACGCCCACGCGAGTCATGGCTGCAAAGGAGGGTTCCATCCCGATGAAACGCGCCGTAGTGGCCGGGCATATCTGCCTGGATATCATTCCCGCCATCGACCACGGTTTCCAGCTTGAGCCCGGCCGGCTCTACGAAGTCGGTGCGCCCATCATTACCACCGGCGGGGCGGTCTCGAACACCGGTGTGGCGCTGCACACGCTGGGGGTGGAGACGGTCCTGGTCGGCAAGGTCGGCAACGACTCTCTGGGTCGTTCCATTCTGGAGGTCCTGCGCGGGCATGGCGCCGGGCTGGACGCTGGCATGGTGGTGGTGCCCGGGGCCGTGAGTTCCTATACGGTGGTGGTCAGCATCCCGGGCAGCGACCGGATCTTCCTGCACTGTCCCGGCGCCAATAACGACTTCGCCAGCGCCGACGTTGATCTCAGCCGCTTGCAGGGGGCCGGGGTGTTCCATTTCGGCTACCCCGCGTTCATGGCCGCTACCTACGCGAATGGCGGTGCCGAGCTGCAGCGCCTGTACCGGCGTGCCAAGCAGGCGGGAGTGACCACCAGCCTGGACCAGGGCATGCCGGATCCGGGTGGGCCCGGGGGTCGGGCCGATTGGGGAGCGATCCTGGCCGCCGTGCTGCCTGCGGTCGACGTCTTCCTGCCCAGCGCCGACGAGCTGCTCTACGTTGTGGACCGACAGCGCTTCGGCCAGGGGGACAACCTGGGGGCCGCGGATCTGTCACGGCTGGGGGCTCGGCTGCTCGATATGGGGGTGGCGGTGGCGGGCGTGAAGCTCGGGGCTCGCGGCATGTACATTCGGACGGCCTCGGTGGCCCGGTTACGGGCGATGGGGGCGGCGGCTCCTGCCGACCCTGGTGCCTGGGCGGATCGCGAGCTCTGGTTCCCCGTGTTTCGGCCGGCGCGCTTCGTGGGTGCCACGGGGGCTGGCGATACGGCCATCGCCGGCTTCCTTGCCGCCTTGCTCAGAGGGCTTGGGCTGCTGGAGGCAGGGCGCTTTGCCACCGCCGTGGGCGCCTGTAACGTGGAGGCCCCGGATGCCCTCAGCGGGATCCGTTCCTGGGACGACACCATGCGGCGCGTCAACGCCGGCTGGGAGACGATCCCCTTCACGGTCACGGAAGCGGGCTGGAAGGCGGGCTCCCACGGGGTCTGGCACGGCCCCGCCGACCGGGCCTGAGGGCTGCGCATCCTGCTGCGCAGCAGGACGCACGGCGGACGCTGCCGGTTGCCGGTTGCCAGGGTTTCACTCGGCCGCGGGCGGATTGAGCACATACCGGCAGAGGCGCACCACGCTGAGGATCGGCCTGCCTGCATCGAATTGCGCGCGCAGTTCCGTGGCCAGCCCGATACTCTCTCCGCGCTGGGTGGCGTAGCGCAGCACCGCCGCTGCCATCAAGGCGCTGTACGCCAGGCACAGGCCCCCGTAGGCATGGGGGCCGCCGTGCTGAACCACGACGCCGACCAGGACGCTGGACGAGCCCATGGCCACCGAGGTGATGCTGAGCCACATGGCGCTGTAGCCTGCCCGTAGAGCCGGTCGCATGCGCTGCAGCATGCCGCGGTTGGCGGCCACGAAGAACCCGGAGTAGGCCACCACACAGGCGGCTGAGACGGGGATGACGATCCCCAGGGAGGTACTGGCGCGCAATAGGGCGAAGCCGACCAGGGCGCCGACCATCAGGAGCCCGAGAGCACCTGGACAGGGCCGCTGCCGTGGCGGTCGGCCAGGCGTCCCCACCACGGACAGGCAGCCATGGCGGCGGCGCTGCCCATGGCCGTCGCAAACATGATCATGGACGGCGCGATGTGCAGGTAGTCGCGCATGCTGAGGACGGTCAGTGTGCTTTGGCCGACCGTGACGAAGAGCCCCAGGCTGGTCCACCAGGCGTAGGTCATGAAGCCGCGGTCGCGCAGTACCAGGCGCAGATCCACCGCGGCGCGGCGACGCCGGCACGACGGGCTCGGGCCACCCCCCGGAATGCGCCGCATCAGGCTGATGCTGGCCAGCCCGGCAGCAATACCCGCTGCCGAAAGGGCGCCGAATTTCCACAGCGCCGGGTCGCGACCGAGGAACAGGAAGGTCGCCACACCGATGCCGACGTTGACGACCTGCACCAGGATGATCTCCATGCTGAAGTAACGCCCGCGCTCGGTCTCGGGCACGATCTCGTGCAGCCAGGGAAACCAGCCGGCACAGGTCAGAGAACGCATGGTGCAGAAGCAGAGCACGCCGGTAAAGAGCGCGACGCCAGCGGCGCGGCTGCCCCAGGTCGCGTAGATCCAGGGCGTGAGCACGAGAGGGAAGGCCATGAGGTTACGGGCGGTCCAGCCCGCGGTCATCATGCGCCGTGGCCCGATGCGGTCGACCCAGTGGCTGACCACCAGGGACAGCACCAGGGTGAAGGGCATGATGGAGACCACGATGCCGACAATGCTCGACGGGATGGCCAGGGCCCGCGCGTGCAGAACCAGCACGGAGCCGACCAGCAACTGCCACGATACCGTGTTGAGAAAGGAAAAGAGCAGGAAACGCCGGGCGGCATTTCCCAGCAATCGGAGTGAGTGAAGTCTTGTAGCGAACGGGTTCAAGGGCCACATTTCCCGTCGGGGCCTGTGGCCCTGCGCAGTGAGTAGCCTAGTCCGCATCAGGCCGATGTCAACGCCGTTGTGCGGTGCCGTGTCTCCGAACGGGAAGGAGTTGGGCGGATGTTGCCGTTTCTGGCCTCGTACCTCACCAAGATCTGGGGGCCGTTTCGTCTCTTTGAGTCGTATCTGGTACTGATTGGGCTGGGCATGCTGGCTGCCGCGGTCAGCACCTGGTGGCTGCTGCCGCGGCTGTTCCGGAAACTGCCGCGGGATCAGGGCAAGCCCTTCGTCCAGGCCGGGGAGGAAGCCAAGGGCAAGCCGACCGGTGCGGGCGTGGTGTTCGCGGCCGTCAGCCTGGGGGTGCTGGTCTTCGTGCTGCCACCCTCCTTCCAGATGTGGGAGCTGGCAGCCTGCCTGTTCCTCTGCATGCTCTCCGGCTTCGGCGATGACTGCGCCTACCCGCATTGGACTGAGATGCGCAAAGGCACGCTGGACCTGGTGGTCGCCTTCATGGCCAGCCTGGCGCTGTGCCAGTGTCAGGCGGTCACCGTCTGGTGGCCGCTGTTCAAGGGCAGCGCCACCGACGGCAGTTTTCTGATTCCGGTCTGGGTCTACGTGCCCTTGGCCACGGCGCTGCTCTGGTGGAGCATCAATGCCACAAACTGCACCGACGGGGTCGACGGGCTGGCGGGGTCGCTGACGCTGCTGTCGCTGTTCTATCTCGGCGGCTTTCTCTACGGCATCGTCGGACACATCGAGGTCTCGAAGTACCTGCTCCTGCCGCACCGCCCGGAGGGGGCCCGCTGGGGCATCCTCATCTTCGTGGCCGCGGGCGGTCTGGCGGGCTACGTCTGGCACAATGCCAAGCCCAGTGCGGTGCTGATGGGCGATGCCGGATCGCGCTTCCTCGGGCTTCTGGTCGGGATGGCCGTGCTGGCGGCGGGTAACCCGTTCCTGATCCTGGTCGTCGCGCCTGTGGTGCTGGTCAACGGCGGCACTGGCCTGGTGAAGCTGCTGCTCCTGCGCTTCTTTGGCAAACTTGGGGTCGATGTGCGGCCCCCGGCGCGGAATATCGTGAATGCCACGGCTCAGCGCACCGCCACCGAGGCAGAGGAGGCGCGACAGTCGCGCTTCGTACGCTTCCTGCACCGCTACCGCTTCCCGTTGCACGACCACTGCCGCAAACGGCTGGACTGGTCCGACCCGCAGGTGCTGGTCCGCTTTGTCCTGCTGCAGGCGCTGCTGACGCCGATCCTGTTCGGCTTGCTGGTGAAGCTGCGCTGAAGCGCACGGTTCACCGATTTTTGGGACCGCGCTTGCTTTTCGGCCCGCCCCAGGTGTAGAATGAGCTCCGTTTGAGGACCTTGCCGAGGGCGCTTCGGCGAGGGTCGAGAGCGGGCAGTCAGAGGGTCGCCGGGGCTGGAGTCAGCGGCGCTGGTCAGGGTGCCTGCGTGGTGCTCCCGTCCACTGCCGGTCCAGACAGGTATCTGCCAGAGTCCGCGCACGTCGTCTTGCCCTGCTGCCTTTCCGCCGCGTCGCCCTCGCCCTGCCAATCGCCAGGGAGGGACGACCATGGGCTGGATCCGCTGCCAACGCCAGCGCTGCCGTAGGGTCGCTGTCGACGGTCCCGCGGTGAGTCGTAGGGCGAGTTGGTTGGCCATGGGACTGTGGGGCCTGCTGCTGGGGGGCATCGGGTCCAGTCGTGCCGACGTCACTCGCTACGTTGACGGCCTGGCTGGCGATGACGCCCTTGACGGTCTGGCCGCGGCGGCTGCCGACGGCCACGGCCCCAAAGCCACGATCCAGGCGGCCCTCGCCGCCGCGGCGGCCGGCGATACGGTCATCGTGCACCCCGGCATCTACCCTGAAACGGTCCGTTTTCCGCCCGTCGATGTCACGCTCAGCAGCCTCGATCCCGCCGATCCCGCTGTCGTCGCCACGACCGTCATCGGCGGCGATCCCAGCGCGGCGGAAGCACGTTCCGGGGTCATCTTCGCTGGCGGCGTCGGTACGGGTGCCGTGCTTTCCGGCTTCACCATCAGCACGGGCTCCGGCCGCGGCATCCTCTGCACTGACGGCGCCACGCCGAGCATCTCGTCCTGCGTCCTGCGCGGCAATATGGGCGGCGTGGACAGCGCGGGCGGCGCCCTCCTTTGCGTCGACAGCGCCCCCAGCCTCCGCAACACTCTGATCTACGGGAATGCCGCGTCGTCGGGGCCCGGCGGCATCGAACTCGTGCGCTCTTCTCCGCAGCTCCTCAACTGCACCCTTGCTGACAACGTGGGCGCGGCGGAGCCTGGCGTGGGTGGCCTGCTCTGCCAGGATAGCAGTCCGAGTCTGCGCAACTGCATCCTCTGGGGGAACCGCACTGCGCTCGCAGCGGACGGCCCCCAGATCGTCTGTCTTGGGCTCAGCACTCCCGTGCTCTCCTACTGCTGCGTCCAGGGCGGCTCCGCTGCGGGTGCGCCGGGAGCGTCCTGGGGCGCGGGTAACCTGGATGGCGACCCGCGCTTCGCGGACCCCGCCAACGGCGACTACCGCCTGCGCAGCAGCGCTGGGCGCTGGGATGGCACCCAATGGACCCAGGACGACAGCACCAGCCCTGGCGTCGATGCCGGCGACCCGGCCGACGACGCCTCCGTGGAGCCCGCACCCAGTGGTGATCGCGTTAACCTCGGCTTCGATGGCAACACCGTCCTCGCCAGCCGCTCGCCCGGTGTGTCGCTGGCCTTTGTGGTCGAACCGGCCACCGTTGCGCTTGCCGAGGGGGGCACGGCTGTCGTCACCGTTTCACTCACCCGCGCCCCCGCCGGCCCCCTGGCCGTGACTGTCAGCCTCGAGTCGCCGGACGCTGGTGTGGCCCTGCTCTCCACCCCAGCGCTCACCCTCGAGGCCAGCAACTGGGTTGGCGGTGCCATGGTGACCCTGAGTGCTCCCGAGGACGATGCGGACAGCGCCGACACGGACGCCGTGTTGCGCGTCGAGGTCGCCGGCCTGGAACCGGCAGCAGTCCGCGTTACCGTCGCCGATGACGACGTTACCCTGACGGTTAACGGCGGTACCCCTGCGGGCACGACCATCCACGAGCGCGGCACGCTGGTGCCGATCAGCGCCCAGCCGCCCGAGCACTGGCATTTCGTCCGCTGGCAGGGCGACAACGCCGATATCGCCGATCCTTTGGCCCTGTCCACTGCCATCCGCCTGACGGCGCCGGCGGCGGTGACGGCTCAGTTCGCTGTCGACCGCCATTCCTTGGTCATCCGCAGCGAGATTGGCGCACCGCTGGGGGCAGGGGAGTATGACCACGGCGCCACGGCCGTCTGGTCGGTGTCCTCCCCCGTCGCCGTCACCCTCGGCGAGCGCCGCGTGGCGGACGTGGCTGGCGGTACCGTGTCCATGGACGCGGACCGTGTTATCACCGTCGCCTGGTCCAGAGAGGTCCTCCTGACCAGCGCCGCGAACGGCCCCGGTCGGATCGATGCCGCCATCGGTTGGCACCCGGCAGACGCTGCGGTCCGCCTCGCCGCCGTACCGGAGCGCGGCAGTCACTTCCGCGGCTGGCAGGGCGACGTGCCCCGCGCCCACAGCGCCGACAACCCGCTCACCCTCGCTATGGACCAGCCGCGTACGGTCACGGCCTCATTCGCCCGTAACCCGGTCAGTTTCTGGGCTGCGGTCACGGTCAACCAGCCCCGCCGCCCCGGCGCCGACCACGCCTGGCTCGAGGTGCTCTGGGACCCGGCTGGGGGGTGGCAGTCAGACCTGTCGATCATGGTGCCGTCCGCGGCTCCGGTCATGCCCTTGGCCTACTGTCGCGCGTGGCCGTTCGACGCGCCGGAGCAGGCCGTCGGCGGTGACTTCGAGCGCGATGCCCCTGGCTGGCTGCCGCGAGACTGGCTGCGCTGTCCGCAGTGGCCCACCGAGCGCTGTCTGGTGACCCGCACACCGCCGCTTTATCCCGGGCTGACGCGGTCGTTGCGGCTCACGGGCGCTGCCGCCGGACCGCAAGGCCTGGTGGCCCCGCGCTCTGCCCTCTGTGCGGACGCCGTGGCCCAGTTTGCGCTCTACCTGCCGGAGTCCCTGCCGCCGGACAGCGCCCTCGCCGAGGTCTGGCACAACGGCATCGGCGTTGCTCTGCGAACGGCGGCCGACGCCGTGCCCCGTGTCGAACTGGGTAACACCGATGCCATGCGCGTCGCCCCGCTGAACCAACCGCTCTCCCTGGGGGCGTGGAATGTCATCACCCTCTTCCAGTGGTCCCGGTCGGATGCGGATGCGGACGGGTTGGATGACGGTTGGGAGAAGCAGACCTTCCAAGGCCTCGACCAGACGGGCCTTGCCGATGCCGACGGCGACGGCCTCAGCAACGTCGCCGAGTACGGCCTGGGTACTGCCGCCGCAGTCGCCGACACCGACCAGGATGGCGTGGACGACGGCTGGGAGGTCGCCCAGGGCCTCGATCCCTTCATCGACGACGCCAACGCCGATCCGGACGGCGACGATATCCCGAACCGGCTCGAGGCCCGTCTCGGGACCGATCCGCACGTCGCCGACGCGCCCCGCGCATTGTTCGCCGCCCTGCCGCTGCTCTGCTCCTTCTGGCCCCTCGCGCAGTCATTCGACAACCCCCTTGCCGCGGCCCAGCGCCTTACCCCCACCGGGTCGACAGCCTTCGCCGACGCGGCGCTCCTCCTCCAGGCTGCCGGCGGCGCAGCCTTGTCCGGGTTGCCGACGGCCCAGGCCACCGCCGCGACCCGCACCCTGTCCCTCTGGTTCCGCTCCACCCGCGGCGGCACGCTCCTTTCCACCGCCAGCCGCGTCGACAACCTGCCGGCGGTGACGCTCGGGTTGGACGCCAATGGCCACCTCACCGCGGCAGTTGTCGGCGCGGGGCCGGACGGGGCCGCCGTCACCTGGACGCTGGAGGCCGACACGGTGCCCGACGTCTGGCATCAACTGGCCCTGGTCTGTCCTGACGCCGGGAGCCCAGCCCTCTTCCTCGATGGAGTCCAGGTCGGTGCCGCGTCGGACCGTACCGCGCCGGTGCTTCTGACCCTGGCGCCGTGGGACCAGGTCTGTGCCGGCGCCGACCGTGCCGACCGTGCCGACCGTGCCGACCGTGCCCTGTCCCTGACCCCCTTCGCTGGCTGGATCTGCGGCCTGGCCTGGTTCGGAGGCGCGCTCCCCGCCGAAGCCCTCCTGCAGTTGCACCGGGCCGGGCGCGCTCTGGCTCTCGACGCCCTGCTGTCCCTCGACGGTGACGCGGATGGCCTGCCCGACGTCTGGGAGTACGCCTGTTTCGGCAATCTCGATACGGGTGCCCAGGATGACCCCGACCGCGACGGCCTCGCCAACGCTGCCGAGTACCGTTTGGGCTGCGATCCCGACGTTCCGGACTCCGACCATGATGGCCTTGCCGATGGCGCCGAGGTATACACCTACGGCACTGACGCCACCCGTGCGGACAGCGATGGTGACGGCCTCCCTGATGGTCTGGAAGTCAGCCGCTTCGGGACCGACCCCGCCCGCGCGGACAGCGATGGCGATGGTCTCCCCGACGGCTGGGAGGTCGCCCATAGCCTCTCGCCGCTCAACGCCGACAGCGATGGCGACGGCATCGCCGATGGTCTCGCCGACAACGATGGGGACGGCATTACCAACGCGGCGGAAATGGCCCGCGGCACGGATCCCGACGACGCCGATGTCGGCACGAGCACGGTCTCCTTCGCCACCCCCTCCACGGCGGTCCGTGAGGTCAACACCGTGCTCCAGGTCAGTATCGTGCTCTCTGAACTGCCGCCCAACCGCGATACGGTCGCCCTGGTCGTTGCCTGCACGGGGGGCACGGCGCGCCGCGGCACCGACTTCGAGTTCGCCGACACCGCCGTCACCTTCTCGCCAGGGCTCTTGTCGGCCACCATCGAGATCAGGCTGCTGGCCGACGTCGAGCCCGAGCCTGAGAAGACGATCATCCTTTCCCTGCGGCAGATCCGCGGCGCCCGTAGCGGCTCCTGCACCACGCATATCGTTCGTATCGCCGATGCCGTCAGTCCCGCCGATGACACCGACGCCGATGGCCTGCCCGACGTCTGGGAGATGCGCTGGTTCGGCAATCTCGAAGAGGGTGCCGCGGGGGATCCCGACCACGATGGCCTCAGCAACCTCGAGGAGTACCGGTGCGGCGCTCGGCCCGATCGTCCCTATCGCGCTGCCAGTGCCGCTGAGCTTCGTCTGCGGGTGACGGAGTTGGGAAGATGAGAGCAAGCACGACCGCGATCTACCGCCGGGGTTCCGTCGTGGCCTGCTTCCTGCTCGGGCTGGCGCTGGCGGGGGCGGCGCTGCGGGCGGCGGACACGGAGTACTACCGGCACTTCGACCCGGCCTGCGTCACGGCGATGCTGGACTACGCCTGGACCCAGCTCGCGCCCGCCCTCGAGGCGCGCTG
>CAILUI010000089.1 GCA_903837355.1 uncultured Victivallales bacterium | reverse complement strand
GCTGGGAAGAACAGGCTCTGAGGAAAACCAGCACCGCCGTCGGCGGACCGCCACACCCAACGGCCCCGGAGCCAGGAGCAAGGCCGGAAATGGTGCACTCAACAAGACCCGATCAGGAACACTCCGAACTTGGCGTTCCTATGCCCAGCCCTCCGGGGCTTTCCTGATGGTGGACACGGCGGACAACAATCCCGCCCAGGGCAGGATGCTCGGCGAGTACCCCACTGCCTGGAACCCCAACTACCCTGACAATAATACCTGCACCGCCATCGCTCCGGTGCACAACCTCGGAGCCAACATCCTCTATGTGGACGGGCACGTCGCCTGGCAGAAGCTGCCGCCGACACCCTGGCTCTGAACGCGCCCGTCCCCTGCCCTGCAGTAATCCGCATGGCGGCCGGCGGCGCCCCAATGCTGTTGACTTTCCCCGTCTGCTTGGCGGCGCGGGGCGCTTACCGCTCGCACGCCGAGCGTGCGGTCGGAGTCGGGTACTGGCACCCCCGTCCCAACGCTGCGCTCCTGCGGCGGCACCCCCCGTCACAGAAGCCGCTGGTTCGCCTCTGCCTCTTCAGCCCAGAAGGGGCGTAATCCCTCAGCCCAGGGCACCGCCCTGGATACCTGGCATACCCCAGATTCTTAGCCCTGAAGGGGCGGGATACCTGGCGTGGCGCCCATGGACTGTCGGTATGCCGCCCCTGTAGGGCTCAATCTCGGTTACGATTCCATTCCTAGGGCGGTGCCCTGGGCTGAGGAATTGCCGCGCTTTCAGCGCTCCGCGCCGTCTGGCATTCACGACAGGCCTCTCCGCAAGCCTCCCCCAAGGGCCACGTGACCCCATGCTTTCAGCGCTCCGCGCCGTCTGGCATTCACGACAGGCCTCTCCGCAAGCCTCCCCCAAGGGCAACGTGACCCCATCCACCCGCCGGACGCAGCCGGAAGCGGAGCAGAAACCCCTACGGAGCTGACGTGCGCCCGCTCTGGCTGCGGCCCCTTGCCGTCGGCTACCGGTCAGGCTATCTTCTGGGGCCGGGGCGCGGCTGGGGGCAGGCGGGACAGGATGCCCGTCGCGGTCCCGCGGTGGTGTGCAGACAACGGCATTGCCGAGCCCTGTCGGAGGTCAGTATGGCACGCGCGCGTTCGCCCCTGGTTCTGACACTGGCCACCCCGGCGGCGGCGGCGGCCGGTCAGTCTGGCCTGCTGAGTCGTGAGTTCATCTACGAAACCGCGCCCTTTCCGAGTTGCCATGCCTCCTCGCTGGCGGAGTCCGCCGACGGCACGCTGCTGACGACCTGGTTTGGCGGCACGGGCGAGAAGCATGCCGACGTTGGCATCTGGGTGGCACGCCACGGGCAGGGCTCATGGTCGGCACCGGTCGAAGTCGCCACGGGGGAACAGGCCGACGGCAGGCGCCACCCCTGCTGGAACCCGGTGCTGTTCCAGCCTGCGGTCGGGCCCCTGCTGTTGTTCTACAAAGTGGGTCCATCGCCGGGGACGTGGTGGGGCATGGTGCTGAGCTCTGTCGACGGCGGCCTGAGTTGGGGCCCACCGCGCCGCCTACCCGCCGGTATCCTCGGGCCGATCAAGAACAAACCCGTGCAGCTTCCCGACGGCGACCTGCTCTCGCCGACCAGCACCGAGGACGACGGTTGGCGGGTGCATTTCGAGCGCAGCCGGGATGGCGGCGCGACCTGGACGGCCACGCCGCCGCTGAACGATGGCACGACCCTGGGGGCGATCCAGCCGAGCCTCCTCAGTCTGGGGGACGGCCGGCTGCTGGCGCTCGGCCGGACGCGGCAGGGACGGCTCTTCCAGATCGCCTCCGCGGACGCCGGCCAGACCTGGGGCGCGATGACCCTCACGGACCTGCCCAACCCAAACTCCGGCACCGACGCGGTGACCCTGCGAGATGGACGGCATCTCCTCGTCTACAACCACACCGCCACGGCGCGCTCGCCGCTGAACGTCGCCATCTCGGCCGACGGGCAGACGTGGCAGGCGGCGCTGGTTCTGGAGGACGAGCCGGGCGAGTACAGCTACCCGGCGGTGATTCAGAGTCGCGATGGCCTGGTGCACATCACCTACACCTGGCAACGCCGCAAGATCCGGCACGTGGTCGTCGACCCCGCCGCACTGGAACCGCAACCGCTGCGCCAGGGCGCCTGGCCCGCAACGGCGCCCCAGTCTCGGCGCAGCCCGATCGGCAACGGCGCCGAGTGGCAAGACGGGAAGCCGGTTGCCCTGCCCGGCGCCACGCGACCGCCGGTCGAGAGCGTCCTGATCTACCAGCCGGAGCGCGAATGGACCTACTCGCACCACGCCAGCATCACCTTCTTCGCGGGGCGCCTCCACGCCATCTGGTCCAATGGCCGGCAGGACGAGGACGCGCCGGGACAGCGTGTGCTGCTGGCGAGTGCCACCGACTTCCGACGCTGGAGTACACCGCGCCCGTTGGCGGACTCGGTCAGCGATGCAACCGGCAGCGAGCGCGTGCTCACGGCGGCGGGGTTCCACCAGCACGGGGGGCAACTGGTGGCATACTTCGGGAACTACGGGCCGCGCAAGGAAACCACGCGACTGCAGGCCGTAACCACAACCGACGGCGAGACCTGGAGCGCGCCGCGTGAGGTGGGGATCCCGGTGAACCCGAACCACCCCCCGCAGCGCATCGCCGGCGGCCGGCTGATCCTCTGCGGCAACATCTCCTTCCCCTGGACCGCCGCAGCGACGGGCCTGTCGGGGTGGCAGATGACCGGCATCTACCCCGCGGCACTGGCCGCGACCATCAAGGACGATCCGGCCTCATTCTGGGACGTGGCGAAGGCCCAAGGCTGGCCGGCGGCGCTCTGCGAAGGGTCGTTCTATCAGACCGACGACGGGGTGCTGCACATGCTGCTGCGCAATACCGGTCGGCAGTTCGGCTATCGCCTGTGGCTCACAGAGAGTCGGGACGACGGCGAGACCTGGTCGCCACCGATCGAGACCGAGTTCAGTGATACCGACGCCAAGTTCCACCTGGGCCGTCTGCCCGATGGTCGCTTCTACTACGTCGGCAACCCCATCGGCGGCGGGCGTACGCCGCTGGTGCTGTCGCTGTCGACCGACGGTGTGACCTTTGCCAGACATGCGATCCTGGGTGACCAGCCCTACGCGCAGCGCCGGGTGGGGCGCGCCAAGGGGGGCGAGTACGGCTATCCGCACACGCTGGTTCACGCCGGCCACCTCTACGTCGTCGTCTCGCGCCAGAAGGAGGCGGTCGAGGTGTTGCGCGTGGCCCTGACTGACCTCTGAAACCAAACCACACCCGTCCCATGGAGGACCCAGAGGCTGTAGCGGTTTAGACTGTAGGCTATTAGGTTACAACACCAGACCCGAATCCGGAAACGCAAAATGCTCCGAGGTAAGACCTAACAGTCTACAGCCTGAGCACCTAACAGCCTTGGCGTCCTGTGGGACGCCTGTGAAACCAAACCTAACAACGGCTGACAGGCCGCATGCCGCCTGGCGGCAGGAAGAAGAGACCATGGAGATGGTGGCGATGGGGAAATGGCTGCTCATAGGCGCCCTGCTGTGTGGCGGCGTCGGCGCTGCGGAGGTCACCCTCTACGTGGCACCGACGGGTGCCGACACGGCCACCGGAACGGCGGCAGCACCGTTCGCCACGCTGGAGCGGGCCCGCGACGCGATCCGGTCCCTGAAGCAAGATGGCCAGGGGCTATCAGGACCGGTGACGGTACTGCTCCGGGAGGGCGTCTACCGGCTCCAGCAACCGCTGCTGCTCACGCCGGCAGACTCGGGTACAGCGACCGCGCCGATCACCTACCAGGCCTGCCCCGGCGAACGGCCCATCCTCAGCGGCGGCGAGGTCGTCACCGGCTGGCGCCGGCACGACGAACGGCTGTGGGTGGCGGCGGTACCTTGGGCTGGAGAACTCCCCGGCCCGCTTTGCCAACTCTTCGTCAACGGCACCCGCCGGCCCCGGGCGCGCACGCCAAACACGGGTGAGTACGCCTACTCCCGGCGTCTGCTGCTGACGCCGGAGGAGTTCCCCCAGTGTCTCGGGCTGGTCGCGCAGGCTGGCGACATCCAGCCTTGGGCGAGCACCGACGACGCGCTCATCTGCCTCTTCCACAACTGGGTGAACTCCTACAACCGTGTGCAACGGGCAGACTGGGAGCGGCAGCGCCTCACCTTCACCCGTCCCGCCGGCATTTTCTTCCTGGGGCCACAGGTCCGCTACTACGTGGAGAACACCTTCGCGGCCCTCGACCAGCCCGGTGAGTGGTTCCTGGATCGAAGCCAGGCAGAGCTGTTCTACTTCCCGACGGCGACGGAGGAGATGGCCACCGCCGAGGTGGTTGCGCCGCGCCTGCGGCAGACGCTGGTGAAGGTCCAGGGCGACCTCGATCTGGGGGTCTACGTCGAGCACCTGGTCTTCCGCGGCCTGTCGTTTCAACACGCCGACGCGGATCTCTCGGCGGCCTACGTCCACAGCGTGCAGGGGGCGAACACCCAACGGGGCGCCTTCGCCGCCAGCGCCATGCGCCACGTGCTCATCGAGGACTGCGAATTCACGCGTCTCGGCGAACACGCGGTGGCGCTGCGGGAGTCCTGCGCCTGGAACACGATCCGCCGCTGCCACGTCCACGACGTCGGCGGGGGCGGCATCTACCTCTCCGAGGGTGCCCCGGTCGCGCCGACAGAGCGCTACATGACGACGCACAACGTGGTCGACAGCAACTTCATCCATGACGGCGGCCTCATCTTCCGGGCCGCCTGTGGCGTCTTCCTCGGCGGCAGTGCGAGCAACAACGAGATCACACACAATGAGATCTGCGACCTGAGCTGGATGGGTGTGCATGCCGGCTGGAGCTGGACCGGGAAGGCAGCCGCCTACACGCACCATAACACGATCGCCTACAACCATATCCACCACATCGGCAACGGCGTGCTGAACGATATCGGTGGCATCTACACCCTGGGCGTCTCCCCCGGCACCGTCATCCACCACAATCTGATCCACGACATCAGCCGCTTCGAACAGGGCCGGCTCGGCTACGGTGGCTGGGGCATCTACCTGGACGCGGGCAGTTCCGAGATCCGGGTGGAGGACAACGTAGTCTACAACACGCGCGACGGCGGGCTGCATGTGCATAACTACGGCTACCCGTACGGCAACCTGATCGCCAACAACGTCTTCGCCTACGCCCAGGACGGCCAGCTCGTCCGCAACGCCTTCGACGAACCCGAGGGCAACCACGTCCACCTGGAGCGCAACTTGGTCTACGGCGAGAAACCGCAGATGCTCGGCGGTAACAACTGGAAGGCGGACAGCAAGTTCACCAGCGACCGCAACTGCTTCTGGAGCGAAACCGCTGTCCCCGAGTTCAACGGCAAGTCCTTGGCGGCCTGGCAGCAGACGGGCCGGGACCTGAACTCGATCGTGGCGGATCCAGGGTTCGTCAACCCCCGCGAACGCGACTTCCGCCTCAAGCCCGGTTCGCCGGCGCTGGCGCTCGGTTTCCGCCCCATCGACCTCAGCAGCGTGGGGCTCCACGGCCCCGAAGCCTGGCGCCGGCTGCCGCTGAGCATCAGCCACCGGACTGTCGAGGTGGCACCGTCGGCGCCCGACCCCTGGCCGATCCGCGAGGACTTCGAGGACAACGATGTCGGGGACCGGCCGGCCGGGGCGGTCGCGGACGAAGGCGGGGCGCGGGTGCTGGTGACGGACGCACTGGCTGCCTCTGGCCGGCAGTGCCTGCGCTTCGAGGATGCGCCCGGCGCAACGCCTTGGAAGCCGCATTGGTGTGTCTGGTTCGAGCCGCGTCCCGACACGCTCCGCCTGCGTTGCGGCGTCCGCAACGACCCGGCGCAACCCGCTACCATCGAACTGGAGTTCCGCGACTGGCCAACCAGCGCGGGCACCGCCTACACGACCGGGCCGCACCTGCGCCTGCTGCCCGCTGGCAACGTCCAGGTGGCCGCCGCCGGCGGTGACTGGACGACGGTCGGTACCTATCCCCTCGACCGCTGGTTGACGGTGGAGGTCACGCTCGGCCGGGGGCAGGGCGAACCCGCGACCTGGGCGCTGCGCCTGAACGACACGACCGGCGTCCTGGTGGCCAAGGACGGCCTGCCGCTGCACAGTCCGCTGTTCTCTTCCTGCACCTGGTTCGGCATCGTCGGTGCGGACGCGGGGAAGGCGGCATTCTATGTCGACGACATCCGGCTCGAGTAGTACGCCAGACTGACGGAGAAGACTCCATGGGAACCGTCCCGCAAGCGCGCTCCTGGCGCCCTGCCCTGCTCCTCCTGATCGCCCTGCTCAGCGCTGGAGCACTGAGTGCCGCGCCCAGCGACCCGCCGGAGGACGAGGCGTACTTCCTCTCGCTGCAGCAGAAGGGCCAGCTCATCTGGTGGGGCCGTGTGCAGGACTCGGTCGGACGCTGGTACGACGTCTGGATCTGCCCGGGCTACGCGGGCCCTACCGCGTACGGCTGGGAGCACCTCAAGGCGAGCGGCCGCCAGTTCCACAAGTATATCGAGACGAAGAAATACAAGAAGCTCGCCGCCAGCAGTGGGCACTGCTACGACTGGGCCTTCCAGGATTGCATCGGCAACTTCGTTCTCCGGGGGGTCCCGAAGGCCTGGGAGCGCTACCTGAACAAGGCCGCAGAGCGCCGCCAGCGCCGTGTCTTCGGCTCGGCACTGGCCACGCCGTGGGCGGTGGTGGAAGGGGTCGCCGACACCCTTTTCCGCACCACCGGCGGGCTCTGTGGCATGACCCTGGGCGCCGTCGCCGGAACCACGGTGGTCCCGGCCTGGTACGTGCTTGATTCAGGAGTTGCGGGGACAGCGATCCTCGCTGGGCAGGGCCTGGTGTTGCCCGTCTCGGGCTATGCCTGGAACACGCTGACCTCACCGGTGCTGGCACTGGTCGGCGGCCCACGACCGGCACCCTCCCGCGCCGATGGCTTCTGGGTCCGCGTCGTTGACGACAAGGGGCGCAGCCGGAACCGACTGGGCCCGAACGAAGTCGCCGCAGCCGTAACCTGGGGCGTGCTGATGCTCACCGAGGTGCAGCCCGCCCTGGACCGCAGCGACAACCTGGCCAAGGATACCGAGGAGAAGGTCAACGCGCTGCGCCAGGCGAGCACTCGTGAGCAACAGCGCCTGCAGGAGGAAGCGGATCGACTGGCGGCGCAGTGCCGTGAGGGGCTGGGACACCCTGCCGCGCCCGCCAGCCTACTCGAGCGCCATCGCGAACAGCTCACCGACGCGCTGCGTCGGGATGGCAAGATCGCCGAAGCGGATATCCCGCGGATCCTGGAACTCATCCGGCGCTACCCGCCGCCGTTGCCACCGCCGGCCGCCCCGGCGCCCGCGGGAACGCCGGCCGGCTGATGCGACCAAGGAGACTGTCATGCGCCTCGACACCGCCATCGTCCTCGGCCTGCTGACCGCGGTGACCGCCTGGGCAGCCGAGCTGCCGCTACAGCCCTACGCCTACGCCGAGGGCTTCGAGAAGGAACCGCCAGCCGTGGCTCTCTGGGCCAGCCGGGGTACGCCGCCGACGGTGGCCACGCTCGCAGCGTCGACCGAGAAGGCGTTCGAGGGCAGCAGGGCGCTGAAAATCGACGTGACCTTTGGCGACAGTACCTACTACTACTTCGGCCTGCCCTTGCGCCTGCCGCTGGCGGGCAAGCTGCGGATCTCGGCCCGCCTGTGGGTGGCCGAGGGCAACCAGAACAACGTCGGCTTCGGCCTCAACTTCGCCTTCCCGCCAACCACGCACACCGGCTGCGGCCCGATCGCGAGTTTCGCGAAACCAGACGGCACGTGGCACCTGATTGAGGCCGACTTGGTGACTGCGGGCCGGGACAGTGCCGAGGCGGTCATGGGCCACTACGTCCGCGGGGTCAGTGGCAAGGACGTCGGCGTGCTGCTTGACCGCTGGTCACTGTTCCTGACCGGCGAACCCGGCAAGCGCGTCGTTGCCTACCTCGACGACATCCGTATCACCGGGGAGATCCCGGTGGAAGCAGCCTACCTGCAGCAAGTACAGGCCACCTTCGATGCCTCACGCGCCAGCTTCCAGCGCGACGTGCAGGCGTGGGAGCAGCAGGTGGCGGCCGCGCAGCCGCTGGTGGCCACGGCAGCCGCGCAGGCAGCCACGGCTCCGAAGCTGGTGGAGGCCATCGCCCTGGCCGACCAGCGTGCGCGTGAACTCCTGGCGCAGTTCCGTAAGGACGTCTACGCCGGTCCCGCCGAGGTGGCGCAACTGCAGCGCGAGATACGGGTCATGCAGGGCTGGCCGCGGGCCCTGGCGGCGCTGCAGGAGGCTCGTGCCGCTGGACGCCGCTTCCTGGTCGCGCCGTGTAACCGCGTCACCACGGTCTTCCGCACCGGCGACAACGAGTTGGCGGCGCTGATCTCCGACGAGTCGGCACTCACGGCGGCCGCCTGTGCCGGGGAGTTCGAGTCGGTCTCCGCGATCGTCTACGGGCTGCAGGAGACCGCGGCTCTGACCGTCGTCTGCTCCCCGCTGACATCCCCCGGCGCCACCCTGCCGGCAACCGTCGCGGAGGTGCGTCTGGTCAAGTCCTGGTACCAGGGGAAGACCACCGGCATCAGCTACACCAAGGACAAGTGGCTGATTCCCGAGCTGTTGCTCAAGGACGACCGGCTGGTGCGGGTGGACCTGGCGACGCAGGAGAACTACGTCCGCAGCACCGCGGTCGACGGCAGCGAGAGTTACCGGCTGTGCAGCGGCCCGGAGAGCACGAACCTGCAGGGCGTCCGACCGCTGGATGCATCGACCCTGCAGCCCGTTGACGTGGCCGCCGGTGACAGCCGCGAGTTCTGGGTGACGCTCCACGTGCCCGCTGCGGCGGCGCCCGGCATCTACCAGGGAACGCTCACTTTCGCCTCCCAGGCCGGCACGGCAACGCTGCCCCTGCAACTGACCGTGCATCCCTTTGCGCTGCAGGCGCCCCGCCTCATCACCTCGATCTACTACCGGGGAACGCTGGCCGACGATGACCGGCCGAGCATCTCCTCGGAAGCGAAGTCGGAGCAGCAGTACCGGGCGGAGATGACCGACCTCAGAGACCACGGGGTGCTCTACCCGACCAACTACCAGAGCCGCCAGGGAAAACTGCAGCGGGCCCTAGAGATCCGCCGCGAGTGCGGCCTGCCCGGGGGGCCCTTCTACAACCTCGGTTACAGCGTCGGGCCGCAGACCGAGGCGCAACTCCCCGAACTGCGCCAGGAGGTGGCCTGGTGGCTCGATGTCCTGAAGCCCTATGGCTACACCAGCGTCTACTTCTATGGCATCGACGAGGCCACCGGCGAGGCTCTGGCCCGTCAGCAGGCGGCCTGGAAGGCCACGCAGGAGTGCGGCGGCAAGACCTTCGTCGCCTGCTATAAGAAGACCTTTGAGGCCATGGGCGCCCTGCTCAACACCGCTGTCCTGGCCGGCCCGCCGGACCGCGACGAGGCGGCGAAGTACCACGCCGTCGGCGCCCAGGCCTTCTGCTACGCCAACCCGCAGGTGGGCGTCGAGGACCCCGCCGTCTACCGCCGAAACTTCGGCCTGGTGCTGTGGAAGGCCGGCTTCGATGGGGCCATGGATTACGCCTACCAGCATGGCTTCAACCACGTCTGGAACGACTTCGACGACAAGACCTACCGCGACCACAACTTCACCTATCCGACCATCAACGGCGTCATCCCGACCCTCGCCTGGGAAGGATTCCGCGAAGGCGTTGACGACGTGCGCTACGCGACCACCCTTGCGGCGGCCATCCGGACGGCTCCCGCCGCCCGCCGGCAGGACGCCGCCGCCGCGGCGCAGTGGCTCGACGCCCTCGATCCGGCCAACGCCGACCTCGATGCCTGCCGGGCCCAGATGGCGACCTGGATCAGCCGCCTGCAGTGAGACGCCAACCCCCCACGCCCTGACGCGGCCGCCCGCGACACGGGTGGCGACGCGGGCGGCCGGGCCCAGGACAGCAGCGCGGCGCTACGGCTGCAGCAGGAGACTCGGGTCGTAGTCTGCCGGGGCCGCGTAGCCCAGGAGGTTGATGCAGGTCGCCGCCAGACTGCTGATGCCCATGTCCGGCCGCAGTTCACGGCGGTACTCGCCGGCGTAGGTCGGGTCGAAAAGCAGACACGGCACCGGGTTCAGCGAATGCGCCGTCTTGACCTTCGGGATGCCGTTCTCGATCCTCACCGCACCCGTCTTCTTCTCATGCTCGTACATGTCATCGGCATTGCCGTGATCGGCGCTGACCAGCAGCACACCGCCGGCCGCCTCGACCGCTTTGCGCAGGCGCCCGAGGCAGAGGTCGACCGTCTCCACGGCGATCTGCACGGCCTGGTAAACACCGGTATGGCCGACCATGTCGCCATTGGGGAAGTTCAGGCGGATAAAGTCGAACTGGCCCGACGCGATCGCCACGAGGACCTGGTCGGTGATCTCGGCGGCCTTCATCCACGGGCGCTGCTCAAACGGCAGAACGTCTGAGCGGACCTCGACATAGGTCTCCAGTTTGGCATCGATGTAGCCGGAGTTGTTACCATTGTAGAAATACGTAACATGGCCGTACTTCTGGGTTTCGCTGATGGCCATGGAACGGACCCCGCTGGCGCAGAGGAACTGGCCGACGGTGCGGTCGATGGACGGGGGTTCCACCAGGTAGCGTTGCGGCACGTGCTGATCGCCGTCGTATTCCATCATCCCGGCGTACACCACCTGCGGGCGCCGGCCACGCTCGACCGTCGCCAGCATCTCCTGTTCAAACGCCGCGGTAATCTCGATGGCGCGGTCGCCCCGGAAATTGAAGAAGACCACCGAATCCCCGTCCACGATACGGCCGACCGGCTGCCCGTCGGCAGCGATGACAAAGGGCGGCAGATCCTGGTCGATCGCCTGGGTTTCGGCGCGCAGGGTCGCGATGGCCTGCCGGGCCGAGGCAAAGGTGCGGCCCTGGCCGTGGACATGCGTGTCCCAGCCGCGCTGGACCATCGCCCAGTTGGCCTGGTAACGGTCCATGGTGATGCACATGCGCCCGCCGCCGGAGGCGATGCGCGCGTCGAACTGCCCGTCGCGGTTGAGGTCTGCCAGGAAGCTCTCGAAGGGCTCGACGTACTCGAGCGCGCTGGTCTCGCCAACGTCGCGGCCGTCGAGCAGGATGTGGACCCGGACCCGGCGAACCCCCTCGGCTTGGGCGCGCACGATCATCGCCTTCAGGTGGTCGATGTGGCTGTGGACGTTGCCATCGGAAAACAGGCCGATGAAGTGCAGCGTGGAGTGCTTCTCAACGCAGTTGCCGCGCAGGTCCACCCAGGCCTTGCCGGTGAACAACGCGCCGCTGGCGATCGCAGCACTGACCAGCTTGGCGCCCTGAGCGAACACCCGGCCGGCGCCGATCGCGTTATGCCCCACCTCGCTGTTGCCCATATCCTCGTCGGACGGCAAGCCGACGGCCTTGCCATGCGCCTTCAAGCGCGTGTTCGGGCAGCGTGCGTGCAGCCAGTCCAGCGTCGGGGTCAAGGCCGAACGCACCGCATCGCCTTCGGGGTAGGCGCCGTAGCCGACACCATCCATGATCACCAGCACCAGCGGCCCGCGGCGCGCCGTGAACCACGAGGCTTTCGAGAGTTTCTCAACCATAGCGACTCCTTCGAACCCAAGGTGCCTGGGAATGGCGTGTACCGATGACGTGGCGCCACCCCTCGGTGGCTCGTCCGCGCCGCCCGGCGGCGCCGGCAGGTAACCTAATGCCGCGGTAAGGATCGTCCATCCGTGGCCTGATCCGCCGCAGGGCTGTTCCGTTTTCCCAACGACCATCGGTGTTGGTCACCGGCACGGTGAAAGCGTGAGAGCGTGATTGCGTGAGGGTTACGGCGCGTGTGCCGGCCGTCTGCCACGAATCCACGCTTTCACGTTCTCACGCG
>CAILUI010000088.1 GCA_903837355.1 uncultured Victivallales bacterium | reverse complement strand
GGGTGAGCGCGTGAGAACGTGAAAGCGTGGATTCGTGACAGACGGCCGGCACACGCGCCGTAACCCTCACGCAATCACGCTCTCACGCTTTCACCGTGCCGGTGACCAACACCGATGGTCGTTGGGAAAACGGAACAGCCCCGGCCCGACTGCGGTTGCGCTTGCCGGCGGCCGCGGCGCGTGGTAGTGTTGCCAAGCCACAGGGAAAGGGCATGCCGATGGCGGACACGCGCCTGCTGCTGGAGGGGGATACGCTGCGGATCGGGTTTCATGGGACGGGCAAGGCGCCCTATCCCGAGGATATCGCGCCGGCCGCCGTGCTGCGAGCGCTGGCGCAGCACCTCGGCGTCGATCTGCAGACCCAGGGTATCTTCTGGGGCGACTACTGCTACTTCGCGGGCATCACGGGCGAGGCCTTCCGTTTCCTCGAGTTCATGAACCTCGGGCAGGCGCCCGCCGGCGCGTCCATCGCCGAGCGCTATGGGAACACGCCGACGCTCGAGATCTACCGACTGGCCCTGGACGCAGCGGGCTTGGTGTCGGTGTCGGCGACGCCCTCGGCGGACCCGGCAGCGGCGCGGCAGTTGCTCGTTGAGAGCCTCCGCGACCGCCGCACACCGGTGCTCGGAATGGGCGTGTTCGGCCCCCCTGAACCCTTCCTCATCACGGGGTATGACGAAGCTGGCGAGGTTCTGTTGGGCTGGAGCCACTTCCAGAGCGAACCCAAGGGCAACCCCGACCTCACCTTTGAGCCCACCGGGCAGTTCCGTCTGCGGCACTGGCAGGCGACGGTCACGCGAGTGATCGTGGTGACGGGGAGGAAGGACCGGCCGCCGCTGCAGGAGATCTACGGCGGCGCCCTGGAGCGCGCCATCCGCGAACTGCGGACGAGCGGGAGCCAGACCGACCCGCTGGGACTCGTGGCCATCGAGCGCTGGGCGGCGCACCTGGAACGGGAGGCCGACTTTGCCGGCTTCACGGACGCGCAGTGGCAGAAGGCCCAGGCGGAGCACGGTGGCACGGCCGGAGACCTGGCCGAACGCCGGGCGCTGGCGGCGAGCTTTCTCGAACTGGCCGCGCGCGTGCTGCCCACGGCAAAGACGGACCTGGAGGGCGCGCAGGCGGCGTTCCAGGGAGCGCATGACACGGTCTACGAGATCTGGGAGACCGTGGCCAGGAGCGGCCCCTTCGATCCGGACCTCGCCAGATTCAAGGACCCGGCGCACCGCCGCATCCTGGCAGGCCTGGTCCGGCGCCTGGCCGACTTGGATCGCCGCGGCCTGCGCTTCCTGGAACGGGCCCTGTGCAGCATCACGGCCAGCGCCCCCGGGCCGGCGGTTCCGGCCGACGCCTTGCTCGATGGCACGGTGCGGCTGCCGAAGGCGGAGCCCCCGGCGGCGGCCGCCGCCCCGCTCTGGGCGCCGGAGAACATCGCCATCGCCAACGCCATGGGCATGCTCGGCGCCTTTCTCGGCGAGTCGTTCGGCCCGCTGAACGAGGCGGAGAGAGCGAACCCGAAGCTCGACTATGTGCTGTGGATGGGGGTCTCCGGCGCCGCCTTCGGACTGTTGAACGACGGGCCCGAGCGCGCCAACCTGCCCCTCGCCTTCGCGGCCCTGGGCTACGACTACGAACTCTGGATGAGCGGCCAACTGGCACAGCAGACGGGGTTACCCTGCCGCCTCTGGGGCTGGGACGACAACCTGCGCCGACGCATCTTCTGGAACCTGCGCGACCGGCGGCTGCCGGTGCTGTTGTTCAACTGGGGGACGTGGCCCGACTGGTGGCTGCTCACGCAAGCCGAACACTGGGGGGCCTTCCGCGGCTATGGCGGCAGCAGCGGCGAGGGCTACCGTCCCAACGAGCCGCTGGACCACCCCAGGAACCCGTTGCGCCCAATCCCGTTCTTCGAGGGGATGAGGGGAGCCCAGACCTGGACGATCAACCTCACCGCCAAGGGCTCTGCGCCCAAGGCGACGCTGGAGGAGCTGTACCGACGCGCTATCGCCTGGGGCGCCGGGAGCCTGGGCCGTTCGGAGATGACGCTGCCGAACGCGAGCGGCGGCACCTTCACCAGCACCCGGCCGTTTCAGGACTGGGCGGCAATGCTGCGCACCGCGGCGCTGTTCCCGGCGGACGACCCTGTGGTCCTCAAGCAGCGCCGCGAGCAGCTCGAGGGGCACGAGGTCGAGTTGGCGGAACGCCGCCACTACGGCGCGGCCTTCCTGGACCTCGCTGCGATCCGCCTGGGCCGACCCGAACTGCGAACGGTCGCTGGGCACTTCCGGGCGACGTATCGATGGATGGAACAGATCTGGGCGCTGACCGGCGGCCTGGGGGCCGCCGAGGCGCATCTCGGCTATGCGGAGGCGGCCGTGCGCGAGGCCATTGCCCGCCTGCTGCTGGAGATTGAGCGCGAGGAACGCGCGGCGGCCGCGCGGCTCTGTGGCTGAAACCGGAGCCGACCCGACGGTCGGCGGTCCCGGCTGCCAGCAACGAAGGATGGGCACCCCATGGCTGGTCATGGTCTCACGGGCCTCGTCGCTGCCCTCCTGGTCGCGACAGCAGTCCCCAGCGCTGGCGTCCCAACCGTCGCCACGGCGGACGGACGCCTGGTCGTCGCGGCGGCCGCTTACCGCGCCGTCTTCGCCGACGGCACGGCTGACATCGCCCTCGACCTGCGCCGCGCCGATGGCGCCTGGGAGCCGGTGACGACAACGCCGGGGGGCCTCGCCTTTGGTATGCTGAGCGAGGCTGGAGTCAGTACTACCAACGGCTTACCGGTGGCCTGGATGCAGGCGCCGGTGGGAACGGCCGTAGCCGTGGCCGGCCGGGTGGCCCTCGATCCCCTCGGTGCGGCGTTCCTGACCCTGCACGTCCTCTGCGCGGATGATGGTCTGCTGGTCGGCGTCCAGCTCGAGGGGGGCGACGGCAGCCAGGGCTCGCTCTGGTCGCCGCCGCGACTGACGCTAGCGCCGGGGGCCTGGGACAGCTACGCCTTCTGGTCTCAGGACGGACAGTACCACGCCGGGCGGATCGCCAGCCTTGAACCGACGCCGGCCTACGCCGGCGTCTCGCCGTGGGAGCAGCAGGGCGAGACCAGCCCCGCACTGGCCGCCGAGCACCCGGGACTGATCGTGCGCTCAACGACGAGTGGCTGCGGCCTGGGGGTCGTCCTGGTGGATGCCGCGGGTGCCTGGAAGGGCTCAAGCAGCTTCCTGCAGCGGCACCATCCGAGCGCGCTTTACTTCTACACGGGCTACACCCCGCTCCCCGCTGCCATGAACGGACTGCGCTGGGCCTGGCTGGCCCCCTTCCCCGCTGGCGACGCGGCGGCGGACGCCGCCCGCGTCGAGGCCCTGCTGGCGCAGGCGGCGGGGCTGCTCGCCGCCTACCGACCACTCGCCCCAGCCCTGGCCGCGGGCGCCAAGCCCCTGCCCGACTTCCCGGCCCACCTGCAACGCACCACACCGGTCGCTGAGATCGGCGAAGCGGTGATCTACACCATCAACGAGGGTACAAGCTTAGCCTACGGCCTGAACCTGGCCCGCAAGACCGGCACGGAGGTCATGATCCGCGGCTGGTTCAAGTGGAACCAGGCCCCGCCCGTGGCGCGGTTGACCGCGCTCCCGCAGCAGGCGCATGGCTTTGGCGCCCTCTTCGGCGGCGGCATCACCTGCAGTGCCCTCTACGACCACGAGAACGGCATCACGCCCGAGCAGCTCCGCGAGATGGCCACGCGCGGACCCGATGGCGCTCTGGTGGATGCCTGGGACCAGCCCGGCGTGCGCCATGGCTCGCTCTCCTCGCCGGCCTACCTCGACTACCTCCTACGCTGGTGTCGAGAGCAGATCGACGCGGGGGTGGACACCCTGTTCATGGACGAGCACAACGCCGCGCTCAGTGACAAAGAGGGTTACGACGACGCCTCTCTGCGCGACTTCCGGACCTTCCTCCTGGAGGTTAGCCCGGCGACCCGCGAGTGGACCGACGCCGACCCGCGCTGGCAAGCCAGCTTCGGCATCGACGTCGCCGACCGCGCGGTCTGTCCGGCGGGGTCGATGGCGTCGTTCGACTACCGGGCTTACCTGAAGGCCGGCGGCCATCTGGAGCAACCGACGGTGGCAGAGAACCCGCTGGCCGGCGCCTGGGGCGACTTCCGGGCCTGGCGTGACGACCGCGCCTGGAAAACGCTGACCGAGCGCATCCGGGCCTATGCGGCCGAGCAGGGCCGGCGGGTGCTGATCAGCGCCAACGGCATCGCGCCGTATGTCGATCTGCAGGTCCTCGGTGTGTGGGGCCAGTGGACCACCCGCGACGGCCATGTCGATCTTTCCGAGGACTTGGTCCCCTACTGGCGGGCGCTGGTAGTGCGCGGCCGGCAGGTCGCCGGCGACCGCCCGGTGCCGGTCGTGCTCTTCCATGACTGGGGGTTTGGCGAGCCGCCCTTCCCGTGGCTCGCCGTGCCAGCGGCCGAACGTGAAGTCTGGATGCGTACGCGCGGCGCGGAGATCTACGCGGCGGGCGCCTTCTTCGCCTTCCCTGTGCTCGGCCCCTTCGGCTGCGATGCCGGCCGTGATGGCACCGCGGCGGCCATCGCGCGGCAGACCGCGTTCTACGCCACGCACCGCGACCTGTACCTGCGCAGCCGCTGGCTGGGCCGCGATGGCCTGACCACGACCACGCCCAATCTCAGCCTGGCCGCCACCTGGAGCGCTGCGCCGCCAACGTTGTCAGTGCACGTCATCAACCGCGACGTGCGCGCCGGCGTCCTCCGCGCCGCCCCCGGGCCCGTACGACTCCGCGTCCCGCTGGCCCAGGCCCCGCTGGCGGCGGTCGGGGTCTCGCCCGATGCCGAAGGCGAGTTCCCCGTCGCCTGCCGGCGCTTGGGGGAAGGTGTCGAGGTGACGCTGCCGGAACTGCAGGCCTACACGGTGGTGCGACTGCACTATGCGGAACCCCCGGACCTGTCCGGGCTGACCGACCCGGCCCGTCTGTGGCCGGCGAAGCTCTGGGCACGCCCGCCCCGGGCAGACTTCCGCGTCCTGCCCGGAGGGCAGGTCGAGCCTGGCGCGGCGCTGGGCGGGTACCTGCAGGGGAAGCTGCACACGCACCTGCGCAACCCGCCGGTGTTCACCCTGAATGCCGTGGGACCAGCGGAGTTGCGCCTGCGCCTCCGCGCCGTCGCCACCGCTGGGGCCACGCTCAGCGTCCGCATCGATGACGCCGCCGCGCAAACGCTGGAACTCCCCGATCTCGACGGCACGAACCGCGACGCGCCGGAGTATGATCGCACAGTCGCCTTCCCGATCCCCGCCGGGAAGCACCGCGTGGCGCTGGACAACGTCGGCGGCGATTGGCTCACCGTCGACTGGCTGGAGTTCGCCGGCACCTTCGCTGATCCCGAGAGTGGCGCCGTGGCGCCGACCTGGGAGGTACGATCCGTGCGCAAGGTTGAGGACCGGCTGCGGATCGTGACCGAAGGCCTCACCACCGTGGTTGAGATCACCTGCCCCAGCGGCATCGGCGCTGCCGAAATCGCCCTGCCGCGACGGCCGGAGCCGGGCGCGGTCCGCATCCGCCTGCGCTATGCGGCCGACAGAGCCTTCCAGCGCCTGGAGGGCTTCGAGGCGACGCTCGGCGCGGGACCCGCTGCCGCGAAGCTGGAGCCGCATCGGGCCCAGGTCGGCGGCAGCGTCGAGGTCAGCCTGACACTGCCAGCCGACGCCGAGACGCTCCACCTGTCCTGGGTCGACGCGTACCGCTGAGGTAACGGCTCAGGTAAGTCTCCTGACCTCCGCGTCGGGGGCGGGGTCGGAACCGGGGTCGGAATCGATTCGCCAAGCCCGACGAGCGCGATACCGACACCGACACCGACTCCCTCACAGCTTCTGACCCCTGACCCCTGACCCCTGACCAATGACCTCTGACCAATGACCCCTGACCCCTGACCCCTGACCCCTGACCCCTGACCCCTGACCCCTGACCAATGACCCCTGACCAATGACCCCTGACCAATGACCCCTGACCAATGACCCCTGACCAATGACCCCTGACCAATGACCCCTGACCCCT
>CAILUI010000087.1 GCA_903837355.1 uncultured Victivallales bacterium | reverse complement strand
TCTCTGGCGAGCCTGGGCCGCCTCATCCGGGCAGACCGCGCCTACCTCTGCACCTATGACTTCGCCAAGGGGGTCGTGTCCACTACGCACGAATGGTGTGCTCAAGGCGTCCCCGGGATGATCGACGATATGCAGTCGGTGCCCAGTGCTCGGCTCGCGGACTGGGTGGCCCTGCACCAGCGCGGCGAAACGGTGCACATCCCCAGCGCGGCGACGCTGCCCGCAGGCAGCCCGCTGCGGCAGTTGCTGGAACGGCAGGGGATCCGCTCGCTGATCACCCTGCCGCTGCTGCTGGAGGGGGCTTGCCTGGGGTTCGTGGGCTTTGATGCGGTGGAGGAGGAGCGCGTCTGGCCGGAGGCGGATGTATCGCTGCTGCGTATCCTGGCCAGGCTTTATGCCCATTTCGAGGCCCGTCGCGCCGCCGAACGCGAGACCCTCGAGCTGCAGGAGCGGCTTGCTCAGGCCCGTGACGCGGCCCAGGAGGCGTCCCAGGCCAAGGGCCTTTTCCTGGCGAACATGTCGCACGAGATCCGCACGCCCCTCAATGCCATCCTGGGCTATGCCCAACTCATGGAGCGCGGCTGCCGGTCCTGCCCGCAGGAACCACGGCTGCACGCAATCACCCGCAGCGGCGAGCACCTTCTGGAACTGATCACCAATCTGCTCGAGCTGGTGCGTAGCGATACCCGCACGATCGCGCTGGCGCCGAGTGAGTTCGACTTCCCGCAGGTGCTTGAGGACGTGCGCCTGATGTTCGCGCCGCAGATGCCCAACCAGGACCTGACGTTGGCGGTGTCCTGTACCCCGGAGGTACCGCGTTTCATCCACGCCGACCAGGGCCGGATCCGGCAGGTGCTGGCCAACCTGGTCGGCAACGCCCTCAAGTTCACCGAGAAGGGCAGCGTCTGCCTGACGGCATCCGTCCAGGCGGGCGGCACGCCCGACGCCGTCACCCTGGCGGTCGAGGTCAACGACACGGGTTGCGGTATTTGCGGGGATGAACTGGAGCGCATCTTCGATGTCTTCTATGTGGCCGAAAGCGGCCGCAAAGCCGGCAAAGGCACCGGCCTGGGACTCCCCCTGAGTCGGCGTCACGCGCGCGGACTCGGCGGCGACGTCACCGTCACCAGCCGCCTGGGAGACGGCAGCAGCTTCCGCTTCACCTTCAGCGCGCTCATCGCCTCGGCGGCCGGCGCCAAGCAGCGGCAGGACAGGACGGTGCTGCGGCTTGCCCCCGGACAGCCTGCCTGCCGCATCCTGGTGGTCGACGATGACTTCACGAACCGCGACGTGCTGGTGGCCATGCTGGAACCGGTCGGCTTCACGGTCGAGGCCGCAGCCAGTGCGCTGGAGGCGCTGGAGCGCCTGCGCCAGTCCCCACCGGTTGGCCTGGTGTTGCTCGACAAACTCATGCCGGGAATGGACGGCTACACGGCCATCGGCCATATCCGCGGACTGCCGGGCGGGAGCGATATCAGGATCGCCGTCGTGACCGCGGTCGGGTTCGCCGCGGAGCGAGCGCTGGCGCTGGCCGCCG
>CAILUI010000086.1 GCA_903837355.1 uncultured Victivallales bacterium | reverse complement strand
TGGCGGTCGAAGGAGCCCGGCTTGGGCGAGCGGCCGGGGTGGAAGTCATCCATCTGGGTCGCGAGACTCTGGCCTGCCGGATCGCCGCCGCCGCCTGGCATGGGTGTGTCCTCCGCTGGGCGTACCGTGCTTCACACTGAGAGACGTTACCACACGCGGAAGCCGCACGCAAGTGCTCGGCGGAGAGGAGGATGGGAAGTACCTCTCGCCAAGACGCCAAGGGGAATCCGAACAACAGCACCCGAGCAGAGCAGGAGCAAGGGGGCGGACAGATGCGGAACCGACGCCTCTCCTGCTACCCTTTGCCCTTTCCCTTGGCGTCTTTGCGGCTTGGCGAGAGAGCTAGATTCCCTCTTCCTCCCAGCCCGTTGGCGCCCTGGCGTGAGCTACTCCACTCTGCCCATCAGCCGCTGGAGTCGTACCACACGTCGTCCTCTTCGGCGACGTAGAGCAGTTCGAGCTGGACGGGCGGCGGGTACTGCGCCTCTGGCCGGGCGCGTGCCGGGGGCGGGTCGACCCACAGGCCGCAGTGACGCAGGATCTTCTCGATGGTCCCGGCCTGGTCGCGCTTCTCGATGAAGGAGATGATCTTCATGGCGCCGCCGCACTTGGGGCAGAGGAGCGGATCAGTTTCGTAGACGCGGCGGATGAGTTCGGCCCAGCGGAGACGACGGCGTGTCGTGCCTGGCTTGGGTTCGGGGCTCGGGTCAGGTCCGTACCCGACATCGACACCGTCGTCGCGGGCCGCCAGCCGGACCTGTTTGGCGCGCAGGCCACGGCTCTTGTTGGAGTACCAGCCGTAGTAGCGGATCAGATGCTCGCCGGGGTCCGGGACGTGCTGCGTGATCTCGGCGATGAAGTCGAGAGGCTCGAAGAGCTCGAAGTTGCGCACCACCGTCCGGCTCTTGCCAGTGTCCTCCTTGCCCTCGAAGGCAAAGGGCCGACACTCGGCGTTCTCGGTGCGGTAGACGACCTTGCCCTCAGGGGTCACGCGCACGATGCGTTCGAGGCTGAAGGGGCAGCGCACCATGTACTGGATGATCCGGCCTACGGCCTGGCGGTCGCTGCCGTGCAGGCGGACGCTGCGGTCGACGCTGAAGCCGCTGTGCTTCCAGGAGCGCATGACCCAGATGGCGCGGCTGTTGATGCAACCTGCCCGGCGAAGCAGGGCGAAGACCTTGGTCCGCCAGACCTCCACGAAGACGCCCGCCGGGACCTCTGGCAGCGGTTCGAAGCCGCCCGTCGCGTCGAAGGCCCCGTCGGTGACGAGGGCGTGCACATGGGGGTGCCAGTGCGCCAGTTCGCCAAAGGTCTGTAGGGCGGTGACCATGCCTGGTTGGAGGCCGGCCCGGCCAAAGGCGGCGGCGTACACGTCGCGGGTAGTCTCCCAGGCGAGCAGGGGCAGCGCCGAGAGCAGTTCGCGCTGTTGGCGGAAGTAAGGCCGGAGGTTGCGCGGCACGGTGAAGACGAACTGTCGGTGGGGCACGGCCGCGCAGACGTCCTCGGACACGTGCAGGCCGGTCTGGAGGGACTGCTTCTGGTGGCACGACGGGCAGACGCAGCGCTGTTTGCAGGAGTAGGCGACGAAGAACTCGTGCCGGCAGTCCGGGCAGCGCACACGGGCGAACCCCTCGCGCAGGTCACCGCATTTCAGGAAGTCGAGCACAGCTTTGCGGATGACCGGGCGGAAGAAGCCGTAGCGTTGCTGGTGGCGTTCGGGGTAGACGCGTTCGAACTCCTCGCAACGCTCCTCCAGGAGCCGGAACAGCGGCGACTCCCGCGGGTTGCGCGGGTGATGAAAAGCGCTGGGGCTGGGGTCGGGGCAAGCCATGTGACGCACGCACCGGGGAAAGGCCATACATACAAATAAGTATTAGCCATCCTAAAGACGTCCTCGCTTGAGCAGTTATTGAGGGGACGCGGCGGGGGGACAGGCGGCAGGAAGGAAGACGGTGCGGGTAGCCCCAGGTCGGCGCAGGCTGTACAGTGATTGGCGCACCCGGTTGTGCCGCGGCCGGCGCGGCGGGCTGGGGCCGCGCAGGAGAACCCGATGAGTGTGCCGTCATGGCCTGGCCCGTGTCCGGGTCGAGGACCGGTCGGGACGGGCCGCACCGGGCTGGGAGCCTGGATCGCGGCTGTTCTGTTCGCCAGCGGCGTGTGGCTGGCTTCTGCTCCGGCGGCAGGCGCTCCTCGGGTCGAGTCGCTCCGCTGCCTGACGCCGAGCGTTGCCCGCTACCAGCGCTGCGAGCTGAGCGCCACCGTCTCAGGCGCGTGGACCAACCCCTTCGACCCGGACCAGGCCGAGGTGTGGGCCGAGCTCACCTCGCCCTCCGGCCGACCGCTGCGCGTGCCGGCGTTCTGGTTCCAGGACTACGCCGAGAGCCCGCCCGCGGCCCCGGTACGCCGCCAGATGGAGTCCGTGGCGCTCTTCGTCTATGACCGGGACTGGTCGGCGGGCACCCAGTGCGAGGTCTTCCTGGACGATGTCAGCCTGATCGACGCTCAGGACCGCGAGGTGCCGTACGACGACATGGAGATCGGGGACGTCCCGCGCCAGGAGGCCCTGGACGCGGCGCCGCTGGCCTACAGCAGCGCGACCTGCCACGGCGGCAAGCGTGCCCTGCGTTTCGCGCCCACGTTCAACGGTACGACGCGCTGGCCCACGGTTCACTTCCGCCTCGGCAGCGCCGACTGGACCGCGTACCGCGGGTTGGTCATCTGGGCCTATCCCCGCTGCGACACGCCGCTCGGGCCGCTGCGCATCTACTACCGGGACAAGGAGTGGGGCAAGTCCCGCGATGCTGCCTGGGAGACCCGTAACGGGACCCTCAAGCCGAACCAGTGGAACCGTTTGGTCTGGCGCTGGGTGGATCCCTGGCCGCCCGTCGCCCTGACCCCCGCGGGAGCGCCCGAGTGGCGCGTCCGCTTCACTCCCACCGAGGTCGGCCAGTACCGCGTCCGACTCATGGTGCGCGACGGCACCGGCACCGCCGTCTCGGAGCCCACGGGGTTCACCGCGACGCCCTCCGCCGACCACGGTTTCGTCCGTGTCAGTCAGGACGACCCGCACTACTTCGCCTTCGACGACGGCACGCCGTTTGTGCCGATCGGGCACGATGTTCCGTTGGGCCTGCCGGATGTGCGCGCCTGTTACCCGCAGATGAAGGCGCACGGCGAGAACGCCACCTACTTCATCCTGTGCCCGTATGACCTGTCCTATGAGTGGGACCAGCTCGGGGTCTACGACCTCGAGCGAGCGGCCCGCATCGACCGGGTGATCGAGGCGGCGCGTGAGAACGGCATCTACCTGAAGCTCTCCTTCGACGTGCATGACGCGCTCCGGCCGAGCGCCTGGTGGGGCACCAACCCCTACAACGCCGCGCGCGGCGGGCCCTGTGCCTCGCCCAACGACGTCTACACCGACCCCACCGCATGGTCATACTACGCCAAGCGCATCCACTATCTGTCCGCGCGCTGGGGCTACAGCCCGAACATCATGGCCTGGGAGCCGGTCGCGGAACTGGATGGCGCGACATTGCTTGGGGGGATCGAGGGCTGGGGATACCCGAACCGGGCCGGTGGGGAGGCCATCTCCGTGATGCTGGCCGGCTTCCTGCAGAAGCTGGCCGCGCACCTGCAGACACTCGACCCCTACGGCCGCCTGTTCACCACCTCGTACGGGGGGGACACCTCGGACGACCGCCACTGGGGCCTGCCTGAGGTGGCCTACACGCAGATCCACTGCTACGACTCGGAGGACCCGTCCGTGACCCCTGAGCCGCTGGGCTCGCGCTCTGACGACGGCCTATGCGAAGCCCATGATGATCACCGAGTTCGGTCCCGGAACCGAGGGCCCGGCGCCGGGCCTCGACCCCGAGGCGATCAACCTCCACAACGGCATCTGGGCCAGTCTGCTGGGCGGCTCGGCCGGGTGTGCGCTCAACTGGCACTGGTGGTACGTCCATGACTGGGACCTTTACCACCACTACGCGCCGCTGCGGGCGTTCGCCAGCGGCATCGACTGGCCGCGCGAGGGGTTCCGGCCGGCCAGCGTCAGCGTCCAGGTGCCCGGCGAGGAGCGGACGATCGAGGTCGAGACCGCCATCAAGACTCGCGGCGGATTCGGGGATGCCACGGTCTCCGACTTCCCGATCCGGCCTGACGGCACGCTCTCCGGCGCGGCGCTGCCGCCCGAGTTCACGCTGGCCCGCGGGCGTTCCGAGCGGCGGGTCTCGCCGCGCTTCCTGACCGAGTTCCCCCAGCCCAGCCGCTTCCTCGTCGAGGTCCGGGACGTGTGCCCCGACGCACAGCTCACCATCAGCCTGGACGACCGGCCAGTCCGCACCATCGAACTGCCGGCACGCGACGTCCCCGGGAAGCTCTCCTGGCAGGACCCCACCTACGGGATCTGGGTGTGCCGATACGAGGAGAGCTACGCCATCGACGTCCCCGCCGGCCGCCACGTCATCCAGGTGGAGAACAGCCACGCGGGCGGCAGTTGGGTGCAGGTGCGGGGGTACCGGTTTCTGCGCCGCGAGCCGGCCGGCCTGCGGGTCATTGGCCTGGCAGGGCGCCAGTCGGTACTGCTCTGGGTGCAGAACCGGGAGAGCACCTGGCAGCGCGGAGACCAACCGCGTCCGGCGGCGATCACCGGCGCCAACCTGTCGGTGGACGGCCTGGGCACCGGCGAGAGGCGGGTCGAGTGGCTGGACCCGTGGTCGGGCAAAACCCTCTCGGCCGGCACCGTGTCTCCCCGTGCGGGGACCGTCGTGCTCGAGGTCCCGCCGCTGCAGCGGGACCTGGCCTGCCGGATACTTCAGTAGCGTTGCCGTAGGGTATCGGGGACGCTGTTACATGATCAGCTTCAGTTGCATCATCTATCGCTGATAGTGATGGCCTATAGGGCCACTCTCACTGCCGAGGGCGGGCGACCGCAGCGCCGGCGGAAGGCGGCGGAGAAGTAGAGCTGGTTGCTCCAGCCGGTCAGCGCCGCGATCTGTTTGATCGTCAGTCCCTCCTGTTCGAGCAGGGCCAGGGCGCGACGCATGCGGATGTCGAGCAAGGTCTGGTGCAGGGACCGGCCGGTCACCTGGCGGAAAAGACAGGAGAGATGGGACGGGGACAGGCCGACGGCCTTCGCCACCTTTGCCAGGGAGAGGCTGCGCTCGTAGTAGTGCGTCTGCAGGTAGTTCAGGGCGTCGCTGACCCGACGCTCGCTTGGCGCACCCAGCGCCGGGCCGGAGCCCTCGGCGACCTCGGCGTAGGCCGTCACCAGCACGCGCAGCAGCCCGAGCGCCCGCTCGTGGCCCCAGGTGCCGCCCGAAAGGGCCGCGGTCACGCGCTCCATGAGCGCGGCCGGCGCTTCGCCCAGCAACGCCTTCCACGCCGCCAGCCCCGCCGCCGACAGGGCCGAGCGTTCGTGCGGGTCGTGCAGGCTGCCGACCCCGACCCCGCCGTAGTTGGCGTCCTCGCCGGGCAGGTTCATGACTAGCAGCAGCAGGTCCGGCGGCTGGGCCAGGAACCGGATGTCCATATGCAGGCAGGCGGGTGGCACGATGTGCAGCGTGCCGCTCGGGATTTCCACCTCCGGTTGTCCGGCGACCTCAAAGCGGAGCACCCCCTGCAGCGGACAGAACAGCTCCCAGGCGTCATGGCTGTGAAAGCCGTAGCGCAACTCCCCGCTCGCCGCTCCCCGCAGCGCGAGCCGCACGGACTCCGGGTGCGCCAACGGGCCGTCGAGAAGGCGTCTAAGCTCGGCGTTCAGCGACCCTTCCCCTTGGAGCGCCGTATCATTGGATTTCATATAAGAACCGTAACATACTGCATATCATTGATCGCCCAACCCTTTTGGGTAATCGTGAAGTGCTATGATGGTAAGAGCAAGCTCATCCCGCGTTGTGCGTCTCAACGTGGAAACCGACCGAAAAGGCATACGTGAGTCTGTCGCAAGAGAACTCTGATGGCCTGACCGCAGCGCTCGGACCCGCGCTGCCGGACGACCGGCGGGCCGGCTGGGATCGGGCCTGCCTGCGCGCCCTGCCGTGGCAGTGGGCCAGCACCGGCCTGAACACGGTGTTCGCCCTGTGGACCTTCGCCGGCTCGGTGTTTCTGCTGTTCTTGAGTGAACTGGGACTGCCCAAGGCGCAGATCGGGGTCGTGCTGTCGCTGTTCCCGTTCTGCGGCCTGCTGGCGCTGGGGTTCGCCCCGGTGGCGGCGCGCTGGGGCCGCAAGCGCGTCTTCCTCGCCTGCTACGGCACGCGCAAGCTGGTGATGGCCGGGCTGTTGTTGCTTCCCCTGGTCACCCACCACCTGGGCCACGGCGCGGCACTGGCCTATCTGGTTGCGGTCATCGCGCTGTTCGCCGTTTTGCGCGCCCTGGCGGAGACGGCGGCCTATCCGTGGTCCCAGGAGACTATCCCGAATCGTGTTCGGGGCAGATACGGCGCCATCAGCACCGTGGTCAGCACGGCAACCGCCTGCGTCGCGCTGGTGATCGCCGGCCGGGTCATCAACGGCGGCACGGGTGTGGGCCGCTTCCTGCTGCTGGTCGGCGCGGGCTGCATCCTGGGTGTGATCAGTGTGGTCCTGATGGCGCCCGTGCCCGGAGGCAGGCCGGACCCGGATGCGCCGGACGCCGGGGCGCACCTGGCCGCCATGCGGGACGCGTTGCGCGACCGGAACTTCGTCCACTACCTGACGGGGCTGGGGTGCGTAACGGTCGGCACGCTGCTGTTCGTTTCCTTTCTGCCGCTGTACCTGCGGGAGCGCCTGGGCGTGGCGCCCGGCGTGGTGGTCACTCTGGACACGGCGGTGATGGCGGGAAGCGCTGTGGGCGGGCTGCTGGGCGGTTGGGCCGCGGACCGGCTGGGCAGCCGGCCGATCCTGATGCCGGCGCTGTTCCTGAACCTGCTCATCCCGCTGGTCTGGCTGCTGTTGCCGAGGCAGACACCGCACCTCGTTGGCTGGTGCGCGGCCCTCTACGTCGTCTACGGCGTGGCGTCCAGCGCTGTGGGCATCGGTGCCGGGCGCCTGCTGTTCAACAGCGTGGTGCCGCCGGAGCAGAACACGGCGTACACCGCCATCTGCTACGCCTGGATGGGCCTGACTGGCGGCGCGGCACCCCTGCTCGCCGGCGCCCTGCTCGGCGCCTGCGGCAATCGCAGGTTGGCGGTCGGTCCTGTGGCCGTGGATGGCTACCACACGCTGTTCGGCCTCGCCGTGGTGCTGCTGACCCTGGGGTGGTGGCTGTACGGATGCGTGAAGCCCGATGATGTGCACACCACGCGCACGGTCCTGCGGGGCGCGGTCAACCGCGCCGCCGATTGGTGCGTGGGTTGGGGAAACCGGTGAACATAAGGAGGATGACGGAATGAAGAGGCTTCTCATAGCCGCGCTGGCGGGTCTGGCCCTGGCGTCGGGCGGATACGTGTCCAATAGCCGAGCGCAGGGCGAGGCTGCCCCTGCTCCTGATGTACCAAAGCAGGAGGGAATCGCTCTCGTCGAACAGGGGCAGCCCCGGGCGGTGATCGTGACCGCCGACGCGCCGAGTCGCATGGCGGCCTACGCCGTCGAGGAGCTGGTGGCGCACGTGAAGAAGGCCAGCGGCGCGACGCTGCCGGTCGCCAAGGAATCGGCTGTGCCCGAAGGCTTCGCGCACCGGGTCTACGTCGGCGACACGCAGGCGGCGCGGCGGCTGGGGATCAAGCCCGACGAGCTGGCGTTCGACGAGTCGGTGCTCCGCTCCGCGGGGAACGACCTCTACATCGTCGGCCGGGAGATCCCGGTCACGTTCTGGGAGGGCGGTCCGCAGGAAGGCGCCGACCCGCTGTCGGGCGCAGGGCGTGACCCCAAGACAGGGCAGCCGCACCCGAACGGCAGCGGCACGCTCTTCGGCGTCTACGAGCTGCTGGAGCGGTATCTGGGCGTGCGCTGGGTCTGGCCGGGCGAGCTGGGTACCTACGTGCCGCGCGCGGCCACCCTCCGCGTGCCCGCGATCGACCTCCGTACCCGGCCGAAACTCGCCGTGCGCCAGTTCTACTGGGACCCGACGGGGAAGTTCGGCACGCCGCGGCCCGGCTCGTGGTCGACCGAAGCGGCCTACACCGCCTTCCGCGACGCCCAGCGGGTCTACTCACGACGGCAGCGCCAGGGGATCTCGGAGCCCATCGTCCAGCCGTGGCATTTCTTCCAATGGTGGTGGACCTACTTCGGCGAGGAGCATCCCGAGTGGTTCATGATGGACGCCAACGGCAAGCGCGGTGTGTGGGGCGAGGCGCAGCGGGAAGACAAGGCCAACATGCCGAAGAAGGAGCACCAGTACCGGGAAAGTCTGCCGCTGTGCGTCTCGAACCCGGATCTGCCACGCTTCATCGTCGAGAACGACTGGGACGCGCTCTGGGCCAAGGGCATCCCCGGCCCCTGGTACCACCAATACTACAGGCAATGGTTCGGCAAAACCCGCATCGACCTGTCCGAGTGCGACAACATCCTGCCCTGCGAGTGCCCGGCGTGCAAGGCGCTGGACGTGGCCCCGCCACCGGGCTACGACCTCTCCGAATACTGGGGACGGCCCAACACCTCCGACCGGTACGCCGCCTTCTGGAAGCGGGTCTACAACCTGGCCGTGCAGCGCAACCCCGACATCAAGATCACGACCTTCATGTACTGGCAGACGTTCCCGGCGCCGCTGGGCGACGTCAAGTTCAACCAGAACATCATCGGCGAGTTCTGTCCCTGGACGGGGCGGATGATGTGGATGCCGATGCCGGAGACGTCGTTCGAGAACATGAAACAGCAGTGGCTGGGCTGGAAACGCACCGGCATGACCATGCGCTTACGGCCGAACTTCCCGCACGGCAACAACATCCTGCCGTTCTTCAGCATCCGCCAAGCGGGCGAGTTCATCAAGTTCACGGCGCGCGAGGGTTCCCAGGGCTGCTGCTACGACGGACTCTTCGGCCACTATGGCGTACAGGCTATGAGCCTCTATGTGCAGATGCGGCTCATGGCCGATCCCGACCTGGAAGTGGACGCCGTGCGCGCCGAGTTCTGTTCCGCCTTCGGCCCGGCGGCAGCCGCCGTGGACCGTTACTTCCGCCACTGGGAGGAGTACTCGGAGAAGATCGTCAGCGACGGCGAGCGCTTCCCCCAGTGGGGTCCGCGTACCTACTACCTCGCCGCCCGGCACTACACGCCGGAGAAACTCGCCGAGGCGAAAGCAACCCTCGACGAGGGGCTCGCGGCCGCGCGCACGTCGCCCGAGCCGGAGTTCGCGGCGCGCGTCGAGTTCCTGCAGGCCGGCCTCGAGCACGCCCGCCTCTTCGCGGTTCTGCTGACCGCGCTCGAGTGGGACGGCAAGATCCTGCGCCCGTGCGTGACCGACCAGGCCCGGTTCGAGACCGCGAAGAAGGCCTACGCCGACCTGCTCGCCTTCCGCCGCGCCCACGAGCACCTGCCCATCTCCGATCTGGGGCACGCGGCCGGGCTCGAATTGGATCGCGGCTGGCTGGCCCTGGCCGATCTCGGCAAGACCTTCGACGAGATCAAGCAAGCCGAGCCCAAGCCCGCCCCCAACCCCTGGAGCCCGTGGCGCTTCCGCAAGGACCCGGAAGACGCGGGGGTGAAGGCGGAGTGGTTCCGACCGGACGCCGACCTGAAGGACTGGGCACCGATCCAGGTGCCGGAGTTCTGGGACGCGGCCATCGGGCCGTACAACGGCTACGGCTGGTACCGCACCACGTTCGTCGTGCCGAAGGAGTGGCAGGGGGAGCGACTGGCCCTCGAGTTCGGCGCCGTGGACGAGCAGGCTTGGGTCTACGTCAACGGCGTCCTGGTCGGCGAGCACACGGCGAAATCCACGGGCAAGGAGGTTGGCGCGCTCTGGGACCAGCCGTTCAGCATCGAGGTCAAGCCTGAGCAATTGCGCTACGGCGAGGAGAACACGCTCGCGGTGCGCGTGCACAACAGCGCCGCCGCCGGCGGCATCCACAGGCCGGTGGTCGGCCATGCGCCGCATCCGGAGAAGTGGCGCCCCCTGCCGGGGCGGTGAGACGACAGTCTGAAGAGATGCGCGTGTACGAGTACGTGTACGTGTACGAGTACGGCGGAAGATCGGGCGATAATGGGCTCTCCTCATACTCGTAGGCGTTGATGACACCGGAGTCGACAAAGCTCGCGACAAAGAGCAAGACACACGGAAGTCCCGAAAGTACCGATAAAGGGAGGTGAAGTCATGAGATGGCCTATCTATCTGATGCTGGCGGTGGTGCTGATGAGCACGGCGTGGTCGGCGGAGCAGGGGGCGGTGCTGGTGGATGCGAAGCATCCGGGGGCGTGGCAGTCGGACGGGATGTGGACGGTGACGGCGCGCGAGGACGGGGTGGAGTTGCTCAAGGACGAGAAGCCGAAGCACAACTCGATGTGCTGGCTGACGCTGCCGGAACCGCTACGGCGCGGGCAGACGCTGGAGATTACCTACCGCATGCAGGTGCCGGACAAGCACGTCGACCTGGCGCTGGTGCAGGAGGGCGGGCTGAAGGACGCGGGAACGCTGCCGGCCTTCGCCGAGGTGATCAGCCTGGGCGGCATCCCCTCGACGGCGTGGGAGACGCGGCGGTTGACAGTGACGGCGCCCGGACCGCTGAACACGCTGTGTCTACTGTCGTGGGGATGGCCGGTGGATCGCGGCACCTGGATGCGCGTGGCCAGTATCCGCGTGCTGCCGGCAGGCAAGGATGCCGACTGGTTTGTCTGGCGCGTGCCGCTGCCGCTGACGGACACCGCCATCCCGGCACGCTCGCCGCTGCAGGATTTCTTCCCCTTCGGCGTCTACTTCCCGATGGAATTCGGAGAGAATTACCAGTACGAGGGGCTGAAAGATCGCTGGGAGTGGTACGACCGCGCGCTGGCGGACATCAAGGCGCGCGGGATGAACTTCACCAGCGTCACCAACCTATCCGCCGCCGACCTCGACCGGCTGGCCGCGCTGCACGCGAAACACGGCCTGCGCATGAACCCGCAGGTGGGCGAGTTCCTCATCAAGCACCAGGGGCCGGGATCGTTGAAACTCTTCACCCGCGCAGTGGCGAAGTATCGCGGCAACCCGGTGATCGCCGGCTGGGCGGTGGGGGAGGAGTTCGACCCGGCGGATATCCCGCTGCTCGATCTGCCGCACGAGATTGTGCACGCCGTCGACCCGCAAAACACGCTGGTGACGATCCACAACAACTCGGAAGCCTTCCGCCAGTCGGGCAAGCAGCTCGATATCCGCATCGCCTTCCGCGACATCTACCCCTTCTTCGCCGACCCCGCCAGCGGCCCGGTGGGGCACGAAGCGTCGATGAATTACTACGAGGACGAGATCGACAAGAACCAGCGGTTGCTGCCGCAAGGCGCCAGCCTGTGGGTAATGCCGCAGGCGCAGCACGAGTACTACGGCAACCCGCCGAAGTTCGTCTTCAAACAGCCCACCCCGGCGGAGATCGGATTGCAGACATGGGCGGCGCTGGCGCACGGCGCGCAGGGGATCGCCTATTTCCTCTACCCCTCCGCGCCGCCGGCGAAGGCGGGCGACATCTCGCCCATGCAGGGATTGCGCCTGTTCGACGGCACGCCCACCCCGCAGCTCGAGGCACTCACCGCGTTGGCGAAGACGCTGGTGCCGCTCGGTCCGATCATCGCCCGCTGGCAGCGCACGCGCCTGCCCGCCGCCAGCGACCAACGCGAGCTGCGCGCCTACCTCTTCAAAGGCGGCGACGGCCAACCGTATCTGCTCGCCTTCAATCACGACGTCGACCACGAGGTAACAGGCCGCGTGCGCATCCCCTTTACCAGCCGCACGGCGACGAATCTGGCCAGCAAGAGAAAGATCAAGGTGAGTAGGGACGGCCCTGCCACGCTCATCCCACTGTCACTGAAGCCCGGTGACGGCGTCATCCTGCGCCTTGCCGGTAAGATGCCGGAGCCGGCAGAGCTGCCGGACGCGGAAGGCATCCCCTACGTCTCCAGGCGCGCCCGCCCCGACTTGCCGCTCACTGATCTGCCCGACGGCCGTCACCTCTTCCGCGCCCAGATCGACTTCCAGCAAACCCACGGCGTGCCCGCCGGCGACACCCTGTCCGAAGGCGTGCAGTTTAGGGAGTGGCCGACGCTGGGTGCGAAAC
>CAILUI010000085.1 GCA_903837355.1 uncultured Victivallales bacterium | reverse complement strand
TTCGGTGCTGATCGCCATAGTGACAAGCACCATAGCAGGCAACCACAAAATATCCAGAACTACAATGCAACTTATTCTACTGCAGTATATTCCATATTATTATAAAACCACCCTGCCTGTTGGTTACTCTCGACGAAATACCACGTTGCCATGCCATCCCTCACACGGTGTCGATACCCGGCGCCGGCAGCTCGGTAAGCCCGCCTGGGGCCTGGTTTGGTGCGATCCACAGTGGCCCGCGAAGCAGCGCTCGCCACGTTCCTAAGGATACCCGCGCCGCGAGGCTTTGCAAGGCCTTGCAGACGGCGGTCTTGCAGGCGGCGGTCTTGCAGGCGGCGGTCTTGCAGGCGGCGGTCCTGCGGACGGCGGTCTAACGCTAGTGAAGTCTGCTCGGACCTCTGGAGGGCGAAGCTCCCCAGGCGCGTCCGCGCCGCTGAGCCGCCGGCCGCGTGACCGCGGCCATGGGGAACGGGAACGGCTCACCGCCTGCAGAGCAGGTCCTGCTGGACAGCAGGATTCGCCAGCCCAGCCCCCGGCTGGCGCCGGACATGGCGAGGCGCGACAGCAGGAGTTGCGGGTTCAGAGTTCACGCTTGAGCGTGTCCCCTCGGACAGCCTTAATGCTGGACTCTGAACGAGGACCGCCAGCGAGTCACATACAAGCGTGCCCGCAGGCCGGTTTGCTGCAGACGTCACCGCCCCTCGCTGAAGACGCACGCTTCGAAGACCTGGAACGTCGCCCCCTGGCGCCAGGCACCAGGGGGCAGGTTGGCCTTGCGGCACAGGTGTTCGAGGGTCGTCAGCCGATCCCCGCCCGGCTCGCTCGCCACCTGCGGCAGGCACACGGCCCAGTGCTGGCCCCGCCGCAGGAGCAGGCCCTGCCGCCCCCCCTCGAAATGCGTCGGGTCGGCGATGGGACGCAGGGCGCTGAGGACGGAAACCTCCAGGCTCAAGCGCGCCAGTTCGGCGGCTTGCAGCGGCGCAAAGCGGGGATCTCGGAAGGCGGCGTCCAGGGCGTTGTTGATGACGTCGAGGTAGAGGGGCCGCTCGGCCTCCAGGGAGCCCATGCAGCCGCGCCGTGTCCCGTCGACACGCAGGCTGACGAAGGCGGCCCCCAGGCGCGTCAGGTCCGCCGGTAGCTGGCCCGGAGCCGGCGACGGGAACGGTCGGCCGAGAACCGCGGCGCCAAGCGCTTCCCGCGCCAGACGCAACAGCGCGGCGCCGGCCGTGGCCGAGGGTTGCCAGGCAGTGTCCGCAGGGCCGGCTGTAAGGCGGGAGAAGGCGATCGCCGCATAGCCGACGCTGTGTGTGTCGTCGTGTTCGAGGCGCCCGGACTGGCTGTACTCCAGCAACCGCGCCGCGTGGGGCGCCCCTGACCGCCTCAGTACGGAGAGCAGAATGCCGATGGCGTCGGCGCCGCAGATCGTCGCCCCGGTCGCAGCGAGGTACTCGTGCAGTGCCGCCGCGTCCTGGCGCAGGATCGCCGCGATGGCGCCGCGGTCGAGTTGCTCGACGCGGGCCAGAGCATCCTCGCTGAAAGGCACGTAACCGAACTCCGCGCCGTAGTGGGTGAAGTCACTGCTGACCACCCACAGCGTGCCTGGCTGCGGTACCACTGCCGCCAGGCGCGCGGCGATGGCGTCCTGCTCGTCGGGCTGGACCGTGCCGCAGAGCAGGGGTACCAGCCTGGCGGCCGGACAGACAGTCTGCAGGAAAGGCAGGTGCACCTCGAGGGCATGCTCGCCGAGAAAGGCCTCGGCGCCAAGGCTGCAGCCCGCGCCGCCCTGCGCCAACTCGGCACAGGCACCCATGTCGACCGGCAGGTCGCCCAGCGGCGTACGAAAGGCGCGGAACGGGGCGACGGCCACGCCGCGGAAAGCGACGCCGTGGCTGGGCGCGAGCACGACCACCCGCTCGATGCTCGCCCCGTCGACGCCGGCGTACCCGCGGCCGGCGATGGCGCCCGAGTAGGCGTACCCGGCATGGGGCACAACCAGGGCGACGATCGGGTCCTCACCCCCGGCGCGCAGGCCGCCTGCCAGGAAGCCGCGCACGGCCCGCTCCAGCAGCGCCGGCGACGCCGGATAGAATCGCCCCGCGGCAGAGGACGGGCAGATGTCATTCGGCGCCGCTGCGTCCTGGGCTGCCATCCCCGGCTATCCTCCGCGTTTTTCCGGTGCTGGAAACAGCGCCGAACAGCTTGACGTTGTCGTCAGTTCCTGTAATGTATACCGCGTTCTACGTCCCCATCGTCTAGTGGCCTAGGACAACGGGTTCTCATCCCGTAAACAGGGGTTCGACTCCCCTTGGGGACGCCACTCTCTCCTTTGGCCGAAACTCCAGGCACCCACGCCGTGCGGATTCGGTAACTCCCGTCTTCGAGGCGCAGGGTGCGCAGCACCCGCCGGGACCGCCGAGCGTCGGCTCGGCTCCCAAGCCGACCAGACGGTCGGCGCTCCCAGCTTCCAGCCGTCTGCAAGGCCCTGCCCCGTCACCGAAATACCGTTGCCGACGGGGGTTCCGCATCCTCTCTCAGGTGCTGTGCATAACTCTGCCCCGCCCCGCCTTTGGGGTGAGTGAAAATGCAACCAGAGTTGTGGAATATTGGTGTAAATAGCTTTGCATAAGTGCTTTAACGTATTGTTAGCAGAGGGTTACCAGGGTCATTGCGGCCTGTTAATAACCTGTTTAGAAGTTTGCTAGCAACTGGTTAGCGCACAGGAATCAAGCCTGCCGGGCGGTTTTTCTTGGCAGGCGGGTTTTGGCGCTGACCGCGAGGCAGAAGGCGTCGAGGGCGAGGGGCTCGTTGAGACTGGCGCGGAGGGCGCGGAGGAGGTCGGCAACGAACCGCAGGTCTTCGTCGGCATCGTCGGGCTGCGGGGGCGCCGGGTGGGGGCGGTCCGCGGGGAGGCCCGCCAGCAGCTCCGGGTGGGGCAGCAGGTCGGGGCGGACGTCGGCGGCGCGGAGGCGCTGCTGGAGGAACCAGGCCTGGATGCCATCCTCGATCTGGCGGCGGCGGCGGACGTACTCGGCGGCAACGCGCGCCTCGCGTTGTTCGCCCAGGCGCTTGCCGAGGCTCTTGTCGGCGGCGACCATCTCGGTCCAGCGTTCCTCGATGCCGCTGCCGACGCTCTCCTCCGCCTCGGCGCCCAATTGCGCAAAGAGGGCCTGCAACTGCGCCGAGGTGCGTAGGCCCACGGCAGCACCCGCCTGGCGCTGCAAGGGCGCGAGGAGGGCGAACAAGCCCCGCTGGCAGAGATCCTCATAGTCGATACGGTTGTGCAGGACGGGGACCACCTGGCAGCGGGAGCGGATGGTGGGCAGGAGCAGGCGCGGTTGGGTGGTGTAGAGCAGCAGCAGGGTGTGCGGTGGCGGCTCCTCGAGGGTCTTGAGGAAGGCGTTCTGGGCCTCGTTGCCCATGCAGTCGGCCTCGGCGATCACGCCGATCTTGGGGCGGGAGGCGGCGGTGGAGAGGTTGAGGCGGTTGTCGAAGGAGCGCATGGCGTCGACCACGATCTGGCGCGTCTTCGACTCGGGCGCAAGGTCGACCCGCTCGGGGTAGGTGTCGTTGGCCAGGCGGACGCAGGAGTCGCAGCCGCCACAGGCGTCGCCATCGGGCCGGGGCGTCAGGCAGGCCCGCACCTGCGCCCAGGCGGTGACGAAGCGCCGCAGCAGAGCCGGGCTGTCGCCCACAAACAGATAGGCCTGCCCAACGCGGTCCGCCCGCCGGGAGATGAGCAACCGCCGGCAGAGGTCGGGGAAGGCGTCGTTGAATTCAGCCAAGGGCACGGTCGAGACCCTCCAGGATCCGGGCGTGGACGACCTCGGCCGGCGCCGCCGCGTCGATGACGCGGAAACGCTGGGGCTCGGACTGCGCCAGCTCGAGAAAGCCCTGCCGGACGGCCTCGTGAAAGGCGCGCGACTCGGCCTCGATACGGTCCGCGGGCCCCGGCGCCGCCAACTGCCGGCGGCGGGCGCGCGCGAAACCAGTGTCGACGTCGAGGTCGAGCAGGAAGGTCAGGTCGGGCCAGCGCCCGCCGATGGAGAAGCGATGCAGGGCCTCGATGAAGCCGCGGTCCAGGCCGCGGGCCACGCCTTGGTAGACGGTGGTGGAGTCGGCGAAGCGGTCGCAGAGTACGACCCCGCCGGCGGCCAGGTGCGGCAGGATGGCCAGCCGCATGTGCTGGGCACGACTGGCAGCGAACATGAGCAGCTCCGCCTCGGGCACGACGCCCTCGGGCCCGTCAAAGTGCTTGAGTAACTCGCGCAGTCGTTCGCCGAGCCGCGTCCCGCCCGGCTCGCGGGTCACCTTGACCGCCAAGCCGCGGCGGCAAAGAACGTCCTCGAGCAGCCCGATCTGCGTCGTCTTGCCGGCGCCCTCGGGACCCTCGAAGCTGATGAAGAACCCACCGCGGATGGTTTGGGAAGCCACGCACGCTCCTCTGCCGCACCAGGCTGGTTGCCCTGCGCTGCAGGGAATATAGTAGGGCCCGTTCAGCCCGCAACGGGAACCCCGCCGGCAGATCCGGCCACAGGCTGCCCCTGGAGACGTATCGATGACTCCGCCGAACAACGGTGCGGCCGGCACGGCTGCCCCGGCTCGCGTCTGGAAGCGCGATAACGCCTGGTCCGCGATCAGCCCGGCCGAACGCGAGGCCGTCGCGGCCTACGCCCGCGACTACATGGCCTTTCTGAGTGCCGCCAAGACCGAGCGCGAGGCCTTTACCCTGGCGGTGTCGCAGGCCCAGGCCCGCGGTTTCGTCGACCTGGATAGCCTGCGGGATGGCGCGCAGCGCCTGGAGCCGGGGATGAAAGTCTACCGTGGCTGCCGGGGCAAGACCCTGCTGGCGGCCGTCATCGGCAAACGCGGTTTCGAGCACGGCCTGCACCTGGTGGGCGGCCATACGGATGCGCCACGACTCGACGCCAAACCGGTGCCGCTCTACCAGGATGGTGGCGTCGCGCTGCTGGATACCCATTACTATGGTGGTATCAAGAAGTACCAGTGGGTGGCCATGCCGCTGGCCCTGCATGGCGTCGTGGTCCGGCAGGATGGTACCGCGGTGCAGGTGTGCATCGGCGAAGATCCCGCCGACCCGGTCTTTACGATCACCGACCTGCTGCCGCATTTGGGCAAGGATCAGGCCGCCAAACCCATGTCCGAAGGCATCAACGGCGAAGGGTTGAATGTGCTCCTCGGCAGTCTGCCCGCCGAGCCCGCGGACGATGACCCCGAGGTGAAGGATAAGGTCAAACTGGGCATCCTGCGCTGGCTCGAGAAACGCTATGGGATCGAGGAGCAGGACTTCGCCAGCGCCGAACTGGAAGTGGTGCCCGCCGGCGCCGCGCGCGACCTCGGCCTGGACCGCTCGATGATCCTCGGCTATGCCCATGATGACCGCGTCTGCGCCTACGCCGCCCTGCGCGCACTCTTCGATCTCGAGGGCACGCCGGAACACACGGCGGTCGTGCTGCTCTGCGACAAGGAGGAGATCGGCTCCGTGGGCGCCACCGGCATGGACTCGGTGTTCCTCGAGAACAGTGTCACTGAGATGATCGCCCTGACCGACGTCAAGGACGGGAACCTCGCCCTGCGCCGCTGCCTGGAGCGTTCGCGGATGCTGTCGGCGGACGTCAACGCCCTGCATGACCCGAACTACCCCGAGGTCAGCAGCCCCAACAACATGGCCCAGATCAACGCCGGCGTGGTCGTGGCGAAGTACACCGGCTCGCGCGGCAAGTCCGGCTCGAGCGATGCGAGTGCCGAGTTCATGGCCGAGATCCGCCAGGTGTTCAATGCCGCCGGCGTAGTCTGGCAGTCGGGCGAGCTGGGTAAGGTCGACGTCGGCGGTGGGGGCACCATCGCGCTGTTTCTGGCGCGCTACGGCATGGACGTGGTGGACTGCGGCGTGGGCCTCTTTAGCATGCACGCGCCGTGGGAAGTCGCCGGCAAGTTGGATGCATACATGGCCTATAAGGGCTACCGGGCGTTCCTGGCACATGCCCGGCGTTGATGGCACGACATACCCGTCCCATGGAGAACTCAGGGGCTGTAGCGGTTTAGGCTGTAGGCTATTAGGTTACAACACCGGACCCGGATCCGGAAACGCCACATGCCCCGAGGTAAGACCTAACCGTCTACAGCCTGAGCACCTAACAGCCTTGGCGTCCTGTGGGACGCCTGTGATGGCAGGAGGATGACGCGATGCGCAGGATGCACGACCTGGGGCCGTTGCCGTGGCAACTGACGGGGCTCAGTCCGTTCCAGTGGCAGTGGGAGCGCGGCGGCAAGCCCGAAGGCCCGTGGACCGCGGATGTCTCGCCGCTCCCGGCGCGCGTGCCGGGGTCGGTCCAGGGGGCACTGCGCCAGGCCGCCCTGCTGCCCGACTGGAAGATGGGGCTGGAGCACCGCGCCTGCGAGTGGGTGGAGAACCGGCACTGGCTGTTCGAGACCACCCTGCCGGACGACTGGTTCCAACCCGGCCAGCGCCAACTGCTGGTCTGTGACGGGCTGGATGGCAACGGCTGGGTCTTCCTCAACGGCCGCGAGGTCGGCACTTTCGCCAACGCCTTCCTGCCGCAGCGTTACGACCTGACACCTGCCGTGCGCCCGGCCGGGAACCGTCTGCAGATCGTCTTCGGCCTCTGCCCGCGCTGGCTTGGCCAGATCGGCTTCACCTCGCGCTTCACCGAGTGGAAGCCGCGCTTCAACTACACCTGGGACTGGATCGCACGGCTGGTGCAGATCGGCATCTGGGACGGCATCCGCCTCGAGGTCAGCGACGCTGCCCCGAGCCTGAGCGCGGCGCGCTGCATCCCCAGCTACGACCACCTCTCGGGGCTCGGCACCGTCAGCCTCGGCTGCGACTCGGTGGGCGAACCGGGCCGGGTCCGGCTGGAGTTGGCGGCCGGATCCCAGGTCGTCGCCACCCACGAGGCCCCCGCCGGCGACCTCCGCAACGGACTCACCTGGCCGGGCCTGAAGGTCTCGCCCTGGTGGCCGAACGGCATGGGCAAACAGCCCCTCTACACGCTGACCTGCCGACTCCTGGACGCCGCGGGCCAGGAGCAGGACTGCCGCACCTGGCGCATCGGCTTCCGCGCCATCGATTGGCAAGCCTGCGCCGGGGCGCCCGCCGGGGCCGACCCCTGGATCTGCGCCGTCAATGGTCAACCCGTCTTTCTGCAAGGGGTGAACTGGACCCCAATCCGGGCCAACTTTGCCGACGTCGAGCCCGCCGAATACCGGCGCCTGGCCGAGACCTACCGCGACCTCGGCTGCAACATCGTGCGCGTCTGGGGCGGCGCTTTCCTGGAGAAACCGGTGCTCTACGACCTCTGCGATGAACTCGGCCTGCTGATCTGGCAGGAGTTCCCGCTCTCCTCGTCCGGCATCGATAACTGGCCACCCGAAGACGCGGCCAGCATCGCTGCCCTGACCGCCGTGGCCGCCTCGTACATCGAGCGCCGCCAGCACCACGCGGCCCTGCTGTGCTGGTGCGGCGGGAACGAACTCCAGGGCGCCCTCGATGGCGCCAAGACCGGCGGCGGCAAGCCGGTCGACCTCTCGCATCCGCTGATCCGCGCCTTCGCCGATACCGTGGCCCGGCTCGATCCGGGCCGACGCTTCCTGCCTTCATCCTCGTCCGGGCCGCTGTTCTACGCCCACCGGGCGGAGTATGGCAAGGGCCTGCACTGGGATGTGCATGGCCCGTGGAAAGGCGAGTCGGTCGAGTACTGGGATGAGGACGACTCGCTGTTCCGCTCCGAGGTCGGCGCACCCGGCGCCAGCCCCGCCGACATCATCCGCGGTTTCGCAGGCGGCCTGGAGATCCTGCCCGGCACGGCCGCCAACCCGCTCTGGCGGCGGACCTCGTGGTGGATCGAATGGCCCGAATTCGTGGCCGAGCAGCAGCGTGAACCGCGCGATCTCGAGGAGTACGTGGACTGGAGCCAGAAGCGCCAAGCTACCTTCCTGGCCCGCGCGGCGCACGCCTGCAAGTCGCGCTTCCCGCGCTGCGGCGGCTTCATCGTCTGGATGGGACACGACTGCTTCCCCTGCACTGCCAACACCGCCATCCTCGACCTCTACGGTCGGCCCAAACCCGCCGCCCTGGCCCTGGCCGAGGTCTTCCACGGCCCCGCCGGTACGCGGGCGTAACCATGGCACCACCCAACCAGCAGCGGACCGCCGCCATGACCGGCCGAGCCCCCGCCAGGGCGGCTCTGTGCGCCCGCGGCCCGCGCCTCGTCGCGCTGCTCATTGCGGGGTTGATCGTGAGGGCTTACAGCATGGATCTCTACGTCTCTAAGCTGGGCGACGACTCCGATGGCCGCACCTGGCAGACCGCCTTCGTCACGGTGCAGAAGGCACTCCTGGCCGTGCCGGACGACCTGGGCGGTCACCGCGTGATCGTCCGCCCGGACACCTATGTCGAGGCCAACCTCTGCCCCGCCCACAAGGGCGCCGCCGGGGCCTACAACGAACTGGTGGGCGACCACGATGGCCGCCTGGGCTCCGGGACGACGGGCTGGGCCGTGCTGGATTCGGGTGACCCGGCCAAAGGCTTCAAGAGCTACGACTGGTGGGGGACTATCCGCGCCTACTCCAAGGGCTGGTCCGCCGAGCACACGGAGGAGACCTTCTCGAGCACGCTCTGGGACCGCTGGACGTTTCGCCGGCTCTATGCCAGCGGCGGCGATGCCGGCATCTTCTTCGATGGCACCAACCGCGTCGAACCCTTCTCGGTGCTGGTCGAAGACTGTGTCAGCATCGGCCGCGCCTTCGGGGGCGGCGTCGCCAGCGTCCTCTCCCGCCCGGATGAACAGATCTGCTTCCGGCGCTGCTATCTCTGGGCCCTGGACTGGTGGGGCGATACCTCCGGCGCCTACGTGCGCGTCGAGAACCCGGCCATGCCGGCGCAGCCCGACGTCCTCTTCGACGACTGCACGATGGTCGGCCCGCAATGCTCGCTCAAGGGCGGCAACTACGGCTTCACCACCTTCACCTGGGCGCGGGCGGTCAACTGCCGCCTGATCACGCTGAACTTCTCCCAGCCCGTCGGGACGCCGACCGACGGCATCGTGCAGAGCGTCCAGAATGGCAAGTACTTCCAGGTCAGTTTCGAGAACTGCACCCTGATGGGCTACAAGGTCTTCGGGGTCAAAGTCGACAAGGACACCGCCAACGAGATCCGCTACCAGACGAGCGGCTCCTGCCTGGCCTATGTGCAGTTCCAGCAGGACGTCCCCAAGGGCTTCCACCGCCTGGGCCACTGGCCGGTCGATGTCTTCCAGACCCTGCTGCCCCCGGCCCCCAGCCGGGGCCTGCCGCTGCTCCGGGAGCGCGAGTTGGTGCGCCGGGACATGTGCGAGCTCGCGCCCGTCGTCTGGCAGGATCGGCTCTGCCACCTCGAGTGTGTCCGGCCGCCCAGCGGCGGCAGCGCGGCCGACTACTACCTGCTGCTCAAGGACGCCGAGAGCGGCCGCGAACTGGCCCGCTTCGCCACCGGCTACAGCCTGGCCTCGGCCATCGTCCATGACGGCAAGCTCTGGGTGTTCGCGTCGCGTTTCGAGGCCGGCGACTGGAATGACGTGACCCTCTTCCACTCGGCCGACCTGCAGACTTGGACCTCGCAAGTCGTCGTCCGCCAGGAAAACGAGCACCTGTTCAACAGCTCGGTCTGCCAGGGAGCGGACGGCTTCGTGATGGCCTACGAGTCCAACGATCCGGCCTACCCGCCCTTCACCATCAAGTTCGCCACCTCGCCAGACCTGCAGACGTGGACCCGGCTGCCCGATGCGATCGTCGGCACCAACCGCTACGCGGCCTGCCCCTGTGTACGCTATGCGGACGGCTACTACTACCTGATGTACCTCGAAAACCGCGCGCCGCGACATGTCTTCGAGACCTACATCTCGCGCTCGACCGACCTGCGCACCTGGCACCTGAGTGCCGCCAACCCGATCCTGGCCCCGTTGGGCACCGACGAGGGGATCAACGCCTCCGACCCGGAGATCGTGGAGTTTGGCGGTCGCACCTATGTCTACTTCTCCGTGGGCGACCAACTCACCTGGATGAACGGCAAGCGCGCTGCCTACCCGGGGCCGATGGGCGCGTTCTTTGCGGAATGGTTCGCCACGCCTGGGATCGAAGACCGTGGCACCGCCGCCGCTGCCACCCCCCGGCCCTAAGTGCCGGGGCGCCTGACTGGCAGGTCTTGGGTGTACCGCCCCCGCCCGAAAGCGGCGTCGAGCCGCCGCAGTCCAAGGAGTCCCGACCTTGCCGGGACTCGGTAGGATGCCGCGCTGGCCGTCAGGCCAAGCTTTGGACTGCCGGTGGCTTGACACCGCTTTGAGGCCAGATGCCAACAGCTTGGCAGCCTTGGCCCCCTGGGCTGTGTCGCGCATTGTCGAGTCTGGTTTGCCGCGGCATAGTGGTGACGTGCGCTCTCTATCACCAACCGGGTCGTGCCGGCGCCGTCTCCGCCAAGCCTTTGGCGTGCTGCTGGTGGGCATCGTTGCCGCGACCTCGGCGGCCTGGGTGTCGCCCGTGGCGACGCCGCAGGCGGCCGGACCGGCGTTCCCGCGTGGCCGGACCAACGGCAATCCCCCCGACCCGCAGTATGCGGCCGAGCGCCTGCTGGACGGTGATCTGGCCACCTTCTGCTGCCTGCTGGACGACACCCCCACCGGCAGCGCCGATACCACGGTGCCCGCCCGCGGCTCAGCCCCGGTCACTGGCCACATCGTCTTTGACCTCGGCCGTCCGCTGCCGCTCAGCGGCATGCGCCTGACCGCACGCCTGGATGGCGGCCCCTTCAATCCGCGCGAGATCACCGTCAGCACCTTTGCCGACGACGTCTCGAGCGAACTGCCGCCCGCAGCCGTCACGGCTCCGGGGCTGCTCACCCTGGCGGCCCGGCAGCCGGTGCCGCCGCTGTCAGCGGGAGCGACATGGACGGTCAACTGGCCCGTGCTCACGCGCCGCTATGTCGTCCTGCAGGTGCACGACAGCTACGAAAGTGGCGGCGTGCATTGGAACTTCCAACTCGCGGAGGTCGAGATCGCCGTGGAGCTGCCGGCCGAGGCCCTGCCGCCCGAACTGCAGACCGCGGCGACACGCTCTCGCGACCGGCTGCGTCGGGTCGTCAACCCCCCGGCCCTGCGTCAGGCCATCGAGTTCCTCGGTCAGGCCTGCCCTGGCCGCTATCCGGCCCCAGCCCTGCTGGCACGGCTGGCGGAGTGGGAAGCGCGCCTGCGGGATCCCGCAGGCGCCCTCTCGAACACCACCCCCGCCGAGGACGGCGAGGCCCTGCAGGCCTTCGAGCGTGAAGCACTGGTGCTGCTCAACCCACTCCTGGCGCCCGGCAAGCTGGTTTTCGCGAAACGCTACACCTACCAGACCGGCTGGTACTATGCCGAGTTCATGCAGGCCAACCGCGTCGGCGGTGGTCTGTGCGTGCTCTCGCTGGCTGACGGGCGCGTGACCGACCTCGCGCCCGCGCTCGGGGCGGGCATCGTGGATCGCTACGACCTCTCCTTCGATGGCCAACGGCTGCTCTTCGGCTGGAAGTCGTCGCCGGAACAGGCCTTCCGCCTGTATGAGATCGGGATCGACGGACAGGGGCTGCGGCAGGTGACCTTCACGCCGCCCAATGAGGCCGCCGAACTGGCCGCCTACAGCCCGAGCGGCCACAATGAACTGGGGCCCTACCGCGCCCACACGGACGACTTCCAGCCCTGCTATCTGCCCGACGGCGGCATCTGCTTCGCGTCCAGTCGCTGCCGCAGCGGCGTCCTCTGCGATCAGTCCGACGCCCTCAGCGTCAACACCTTGTATCGGGTGAACCCCGATGGCAGCGGCCTCAGAAGGCTCTCCCGCGGAGCGCTGAGCGAGTCGACCCCCAGCCTGCTGAACGACGGCCGCATCCTCTACACGCGCTGGGAGTATATCGATAAGGGGGTGATCGCGGTGCAGGACCTGTGGGCGATGCGCCCCGATGGCAGCGGCGCCGCCGAGGTCTACGGCAACGCGGTGGAGTCGCCCCCAGTGCTGATCCACGGGCGCGCGCTTCCCGGCACTGCCCAGAGCGTGGTCTGTACCGCCACCCTGCATCACCCCTTTGCAGTGGGGCCGCTCCTGCTGCTGGACCTCGCCAAGGATACACGAACCAGCGACCCCATGCGCTCGCTGACCCCCGACACGCAGGTCTCGATCGCGGGCCCCGGCACCTTCCCAGACGGCGAGTGTTTCACGCACGAGGTGGGCGGCCAGTGGGTGGCGGACAACCGCGGCCCGTTGTTCTGTGAGCCCTACCCGCTCACGGACCCTGAGAATCCGACGGCGCCCTGCCGGTTCTTCCTGGTCACCTGCAATCCGGATCGCGCCTGGAATGACCCCACCGCCTACGGCCTCTGGCTGCTCGATACCTTCGGCAACCGCGTCCCACTCTACCACGACGCGGCCATCTCCTGCTGGCAGCCCATGCCGCTGCGCCCGCGGCCTGTACCCCCCGTCATCCCCCCGACCCGTCTCGAAGGCGAGTCGGGCGCCGCGGTCGCGGCCGACCGCGAGCCGCCGGCTCCAGTGGCGACGGTCGTCATGCAGGATGTCAGTCGCGGGCTGGGGCTCACGGGAGTGAGTGCCGGCACGGTGCGCTATCTGCGCATCTGGGAGCAGGTGGCACGGCCCTGGTCGGCACACCGTTTCTGGCCCGACGACGAAACCCTGGGCCAGCACGCCCCCATCAGCCTGAACGCCCATATCTACGTCAAAGTGCTGCACGGCATCGTGCCCGTGGCCGCGGACGGGTCGGCGCACTTCACCGTACCCGCCGACCGCAACCTGTTCTTCCAAGCGCTGGACGCGGAGTTCATGGAGGTGCAGCGCATGCGCACCTTCGTCAACTTCCAGGCGGGCGAAGTCCGCGGTTGCGTGGGCTGTCACGCGCCGCGCTCGGCCGCTCCCGGCTCACGCCCGGTGCTGGCGCTGGCGCACCCGGCAGACCTGCCGATGGCCGCGCCGGGGGACATTGCCGTGCCGCGGCCCATCGACTACGTCACCGACGTCCAACCCATCCTGGATCGGCACTGCAGCCGCTGTCACAGTCCCGGGAAGGAGGCGGCCAAGGTCGACTTCAGCGGCACGCCAACCCCCTACTTCAATCGTTCCTACGAGACCCTCATGTCCCGCGGGTTCATTGCCTGTGTGCAGGAGTTCGTGGGGCCGCAGGCCGAGGCCCAGAAGACCAACGCCTTGCCACTCCCGGCGCGCGCCCTCGGGTCACACGCGAGCCGGCTGATCAGCGTGCTGCGCCAGGGCCACCACGACGTGCAGCTCACGCCGGCCGAGAACGTGCGCCTGCTGGCCTGGGTCGATGCCAATGGCCCCTACTACGGCACCTATTTCGGTCGCCGGAATCTTGCCTACCAGGGCCTGGCCGATTTCCGCCCCATCGCAACCCTGGAATCGGCCTGGGGCACGCCGCCGCCGTAAACGCTGGCCTGCGGGCTCGGCACCCGCACCTCCAGCCGCCCGCCCGCCGTCACTCTCCGCCGATCTCGACGCAGCGCTGCCGGTAATGCAGATAGTTCTGCCAGGGCACCTCGGGCGGCACCCCATGGTCGCAGGTCGGGATGTAGCCGCCGCGGGCCCGCATCGCCGGCAGAATGCGGTCGAGCATGCGATCGATGTCGGCCTTTGAGCGCGCCAGGACACGCTTGTCGATGCCGCCGCTCATCGCCAACCAGGGGCAGTCGCGGCCGATGGCCACGACATCGCATCCCGAGGCCACCTCGAACGGACTCATCACGTCCATGCCGATGCCTTCCCGGTACAGCGGAATCACCGGCACGGCATTGCCGTCGGTGTCGACCTGGATATACAGATGCCGCTGGCGGTCGAGTTGCCGGCGACGGATGTTGGCGAGGAGCTGCTGATAGTATGGAATGAGGAACTCACGCATCATATCCGGCGAGATCAGCGCGGTGACGTTGTAGCAGATGTCCTCGGCCAGGAAGACCTCGTCAAGGGTCACCGCCTGCTGATGACGCGCCGTGACCGCGTCGGCCAGCGCCAGCCACTGCCGCATACAGGCGTGGATCAGCGCCGGCTGGTCATAGAAGGCCAGGAGCAGCTCCTCAGGCCCGATCAGGCTGCGCAGATACATGTAGCCGCCGATCAAGCCCTGCGTGATCATCAGGCCTTGGGCCGCCGCCGCTCGCGCCGCCTCCAGGCGTGGCCCCAGGTCCGCGTAGCGCGCCGGCGACTCGGGGTTCAACCGCCAAAGCACATCCTCCTCCCACGTCTTCAGATCCCGCACCGGATGCCCGACGTACTCCGGCATGAAACCCTGGCGCCGGCCCTTGAAGAACAACACATGGCGCCCGGCGGTGTCTTGGACCACCTCCGTGTCACCGCAATCCCGAATCGGCTTCTCGGGGAACGCCGGGCAGAACGCCGCCTCGCACCAGCCCAGTTGACCGAGCCCATGGTTGCCGGGTGGATCGAGATGGAAGAGCGTGGCCAAATCGGTCTCCGGCAGGCCCTGCTGCCGCCAGGCGTCCAGGCACATCCAAAAGCCGAAGGTCCGATGGAAGAATGGCGCGCCGGGTGTGATCGCGTAGGTATCGCGCAACTTGCGGGCAGCCGGCGTCATCGCCTCCCGCGCGGGCAGGGCATGGACGCCATCGGGGATCGCAGGGTCGTTGCGTGCCATCGTCGTCTCCAGGGCGGGCCACCGTCTGTCGGGGGCCCGCGATGCGGCTCACTATGTGTCCGGATTTCCACCACGCAAACAGCGCAGTCGGATCGCCCCATTCCGGACCCCAAAGAGGGCATTGGCCGAGCGTCTTAAAAACTATTAGATAATAGCACTTTATAAGTAGCATTATATACACATTCGCGTCGCCCGGTCAAGTGTTGAAAGCCACTCCCTGTTCATGCCCGATCCCTCACTCGACCGTGCAACCGTTCCCGCGACATGGCCTGCCCAGCCCCGCAACCCCTAACCCCGCCTTCGCGAAACCGGAAAACCGAGGATTCGCTCGCGCCCGCGGCAGCAGCGGTTTCGCGAAAGCGTGTTAGTGGTGGCAGGCCGGTTTCGCGAAAGCGTGGGGGTAGTGGTTTGGAGTGAGTGCGAGGAGTGTGGGTGCGGCAGTCGGCGGCACGGCAGGCTCATGGGCGCGGGGTACCGAGGCGGCGGTGGCTGGCGAAGGCGTGGGGGTGGCGCTAGGGTGTCGTTCGTCTGACACGCGGTCGCTTGTCGAGGCGTAGGGGCGGAACAGCGGCGGGGCTTTGCGCAGGGAAGGCGCTACGGTCATGCTCGACACGCTCCATCTACCCTCGGCCGAGTTGTTGGCGCGCTACGCGCCTCTGGCGGCGGTGGAGGTTGCTTCTCCGGTCCGCATCCACCGGGCCGCGGACGTCTTTGCGCTGTGGGAGGCATGGGAGGCGGAAGCGGGGGCGCTGCAACCCGTCCCCTATTGGGCCGTGCCCTGGCCGGCCGCCGTGGTTCTCTGTCGGTTGCTGCTGAGCCAGCCGGCGCTGGTGCGTGGGAAGCGCGTTCTCGATCTGGGCTGTGGCGGGGGGGCGGCGGGGCTGGCGGCGGCGTTGGCTGGGGCGGCGTTGGTGACGGCGAATGACATCGATCCCGTAGCGCTGTACGTGGCGCGTCGGAACGCCGAGGCCAATGGGCTGGAGTTGGCATTTGACGCGCATGACCTCACGCAGGACGCTGCGGCCCTGCAGGCGGACGCCATTCTGGTTGGGGACCTGTTCTACGAGCGCGGGCCGGCGCGACGCCTCCTGGAGGTACTGCGTGCGTGCGTGGCGCGGGGCGTTCTCGTGCTTGTGGCCGATGCGGGGCGGCCGTTTGCGCCGCAGACGGGCACTGAGGTGTTGGCCGTGGCAACGGTACCGGTTACGGCCGATCTTGAGGGCGTGTCCAGCCGCAGCGTTCGGGTTCAGCGCCTGCTGGCCGTCTGAAGCCTGGGGCGGCGCCTCCGTTCCCTTTCAGCGGCCCGGTCTGGGCGCACAGAGGACCTGCGCTGTCGAGCGTACGCTGCGCAGGTCGCGGAAGGGGAATTCGCTGCCCAGGACCAGGCGCTCCCAGCCGAAGCGGCCGACGATGCCGGTGAGGGCCGTTGAGGAGTCGGTCAGCCGGGAGACCTCGAAGCGCACCTGCCCCGTTCCGGCGTCGCGCTCGAGGCAGGCGTTGATCGGGCCCAGTCCGGCCCCCTGGATCACGTAGGCATTCGGCGGTGCGGACTGCGCGAAGTGCAGCAGTTCCGCAACGCTGACCTCGCGACAGAGGGTACCGCGATGGCGGAAGCGGCTGTCGGCGGTGCAGGCATTGACCCAGAGGGGGAAGCGGGCGGCAGCGGCGGCGGCGAAGAAGGCGGCGTAGGCGGGGTCGTCCAGCCGCCAGTTGTGCAGGTAGGGATAGAGGATGCCGCCGGCGAAGCGTCCGACGGCCGCATCCAGTATGGGCTGTGCGTTAGGGGCATAGGGGACCATGGCTGCCAGTGGCGCCAGGCCGGGGAGACCGCGGGCGGCGCGCTCGAAGTCCTGATTCGCGCCCAGGACGTCGAGGGCGAAGACGCTGCCGGCATCCGCCACGTAGGCGCGCCGCAACCCGGCCGTCGGGAGAGCCGCTGCCAAGGCGGCGGGGGTAGGGCACGGGCTGGGGCGGAAGGGCCAGGGTCCGGAGAAGCAGAAATGGTCCTCATCGAGGGCTGGCACGCCTGGCGTGGCGGTGGCGGGGAGGCTAGCGGCGCGGCGTTCGGCCGCGGTGACCTGGGAGTCGCTGATACCGAGCAAGCGGGCTCCGTTGTCCCACAGGATGCGGCGTTGGTCGGTGGCGGCGAGCTGCGCCAGGGTGACCTTGGCGAGTTGCGACGCGATCGACCGTCCCAGGGCATCGCTGCCGAAGAGCACGCGCTCGACGCCGAGATCGGCCACGAGGGCCTCGACCATGCCGGTTTCGGGGTAGCCGCCGCTGATGTCCACAGAGGCGTTGGGCACGTCCCCCAGGAGCCTCAGGCTCTGACGCCAGTTGCCGCCGGCATGGGCGGCGATCAGGGGCAGTTCGGGGAAGCGCCGTGCCAACTCGGCGAACTCCGCCATGGTGATCTCGCCGGGCAGGTTGTCATCCACTCGCTGAAAGGTGTGGATGAGCACGGGCAGGTGCAGACGCTGGGCGGCGGCGAGCACGGGCGGAATGCGTTCCAGGCTGCCGGTCTCAGGATCTTTCAGTGACACCCAGAGCTTGACCCCACAGGCTCCGGCGGCCAGGGTGCGCTGGAGTTCCGCGGGCCAGTCGTCATGCTGTGGGTTCAGGTAGGCGAACCAGAGAACCATGCCCTGAGCGAAGGCGGCCAGGCGGCAGGCGGCATCGTTGGCACGGCGGACGTCGGCGGCGTCGGGGTAGTGCGCCCAGGAGCCGAGGCCGGAGGTGACGGCCAGGGTTACGCCATTGTCGCGGCAGTGTTGCAGGAAGAGCGTCCACTGCTCCTCCGGCGGCACGTGGGTATGGAGATCGATGATCATAGTTCGCGGCGGTCCGTCCCCAGTCACCGGGTGAAGATAGGAGCCGCGCGGGAGCGTGTCAAGGCCGCGGACTGCCGGCGCCAGGGGCTGGCGGCGGGGGAACCCGGCTGCGGGCTCACGGTCAATCCACCTGTGAGTTGGCAACGTTGGAGTGCTGATGAACACGCGCAGAACAGACGCTGGCTTGGACGGCGCCTTGGCGGGGTGCCCGACCGAGGTATTGGACTCGACCCGCGTGTCGAGTCGGACGGCGGCGGCAACGCGGGATTCCGAGTTGGTTCGCAAGGTCATGGCGCAGGGCGACCGTCCCGTCTTGGGGACGCTCGAGAATCGCCAGACCATCGGCGAGGGCGGCGTGGGGCGGGTGCAGAGCGCCTTCGATCCCATTCTCGGGCGGACTCTCGCGATCAAGACCCTGCGGCCCGAGTTCCGTGACCGTGAGGCCTTCGTGCAGCGGCTGGTGCGGGAGGCTCGGGCCACGGCGCAGTTGGAGCATCCCGGCGTGGTGGCGGTCCACAGTCTCGGCCATGACGAGCGTGACGGCGTCTACTTCACCATGCGGGAACTCCAGGGGGTGACGCTGCGGGGCGTGCTTGACGGCCTGCGGGCGGGGGATCCTGGCCTGAGCGCCAAGTACACGCAGGCACGCCTGATCAGTATCTTTCGGCGGGTCTGCGAGACCGTGGCCTATGCCCATAGTCGGGGCGTGATACACCGCGACCTCAAGCCCGAGAATGTGATCATTGGCGACTACGGCGAGGTGGTCATCCTGGACTGGGGCCTGGTTCGCCTTCTGGATGATCCGCCCGAAGCCGCCGCCGCCGTCGACATCGCGTTGTTGCCGAACCAGTCCACGAGTCTGACGCTGGACGGCGAGGTGAGTGGTACGCCGAAGTACATGTCGCCGGAGCAGGCTCGCGGCGAGAACTCGGCGGTGGACGAGCGTAGCGACGTCTTTTCGCTGGGCACACTGCTCTACGAACTCCTCACTTTGGTGCCGCCCTTCAGTGACACGGAGACGCGGGAGTTGCTGCGGCGTGTGGCCGCGGCGGAGTTTGAGCGGCCCCGGCGGGCAGCGTCGCGGCGGCACGTCCCGCGCGATCTGGAGGCGATCTGCCTCAAAGCGATGGCGTTGGAGAAGGGGCGGCGCTACCCCGGGGTTCAGGCCATGATTGACGACTTGTTCGCGTTTCAGGATGGCCGCCTGGTGTCGGCCCGTCGGGCCCGGCTGCTCCTGGTCGCCTGGAAGTACGCCATGCGCCACGCGATCGGCAGCGCCATGATGGGGACCGTGGTGGGTGCCACGGTCGTGACCCTGGCGGTGGTCTGGGCTGTCCAGCGCAACCAGTATATCGCCTCGATGGGCAAGGCGGAGCGCAGTATCGCGATGGCGCGTACTGCCCTCGGCCAGGCGGGGACGACGATGTCCGCCATCGAGAGTGAGCGTGCCGCGCGCAGTGGGGGCGCCAAGTCTGCCAACGAGCGGCAGTTTGAACTGCGCGTGCGGGAGGAGGAGGCGACGGCAGCCAATCACCTGGACTTGGCGGTGCTGCTGGCGACCGGCGTACCCTCGCGTTACCGGGATCACCCCGCCGTGCGTGCCGTGCTGCGTTCCGTGTACGAGATCCGTGCCGACTACAGCCGCAAGACCACGCAATACGAGCCGCTCCGTCAGTGGATTGGCCTGCTCAGGATGGCGGTCGCCGAGACTGGTTCAGCCGACGACTCCGAGGTCGCCTATCGCATCCGTATGGCGGAGTTGGCGTTGCGTGGCGACGGTGTCCTTTCCATGCGCACCCAGCCGCTGCCCGCGACGGTCAGCCTGCATCGGCTCGGCGAAGACCTCGAGCGTGGGGTCATTGCGGCCGCCGTCGCCACTGAACTGGGCAGCACGCCGGTCGCCGAGGTCACGGTACCACGGGGTGACTACCTGGCGGTACTGCATGTCCGTGGGCAGCCCGCCATCCTCTATCCCCTGGAGGTTCTGCACGGCGAGCGCCTGGATGTGGAGGTGGCGGTACCACGGTCAGTACCGTCCGGCATGGTCTACGTGCCGGCTGGGCGCTTCAAGTTCGGCGAGATGGACTCGCCGCACCTGCCGCAGCGGCGCATCACGGTGCCCGGGTTTTTCATCCGCAGGCTCGAGGTGACCTTTGACGAGTACCTGGAGTTCTGGCTGACCCGGCGCGACCCGCGGGAGCGGGACGAGTACTTGAGCCGCGTCGGCTTTACGGCCGACACGATCCTGCCGGTTCCTGCCTGGGACGAGCGGGGGCAGTACATCGGCGGGATCGCGGGCAACGGGCCCTTGGTGGGCGTCTCGCGGACTGCGGCCGATGCCTACTGCCGCTGGCTGGCGGAGCGCACCGGGTTTGCCTATCGTCTGCCGACGGCCGAGGAGTGGGAGAAAGCGGCGCGCGGGGCGGACGGCCGCACCTACCCCTGGGGCAACGGTTACTTCCCGACCTATGCTTTCATCCTGGAGAACGAGGAGGCCCGCTGCAAGTATGGGTTGTGGGCCCCGCCGGGGGCCTTCCCCTTCGACCAATCCGTGTACGGGGTGATGGACATGGCCGGCAACGTGCGCGAATGGACCGCCTCGACCTTCGTCCCCGGCGTGGCGCAGTTCCAGATCCGCGGCAGCAGCAGCACCGCCAGTCAGCGTTACCTGCCGGTCGATCACGCCAGCGATGCCCCCTTCTTCCCCAGCGATGTCGGTTTCCGCTACGTCCTCTCCCTCGCGGATTGGGAGAGGCCGCAGTCGCCGCCTGAGTGAGGAAGCCGGTAGGCGGGTTGTCCAGGGCGTCTGGGGCGGCACACGGCTCAGCGGGGCGTTCGCCCCTGTGGAGCTTCGCCCTCCAGGGTGTCCAGGGCGTCCAGGGCGTCTGGGGCGTCCAGGGCGTCTGGGGCGGCGCACGGCTCAGCGGGGCGTTCGCCCCTGTGGAGCTTCGCCCTCCAGGGTGTCCAGGGTGTCCGGGGCGTCCAGGGCGTCCAGGGCGTCTGGGGCGTCTGGGGCGTCTGGGGCGGCACACGGCTCAGCGGGGCGTTCGCCCCTGGGGAGCTTCGCCCTCCAGGGTGTCCAGGGTGTTCAGCCCGTCCGGAGTGTCTACGGGTTCCGCCGTATTGGCCGGCAGGCGTCGCGAGTCTATGTTGTGCGGTCAGGTGCACCTCCGGGGGGTGGCGCGGCCGGCGCCAACCCAAGCAGCAAGGACCGCAGTCATGAGTGTGACCCTCGCCCACGTCAACGCCAACTTCGAGCGCGAGCCCATGGTTCGGCCCTTCGGCTTCAAGGGCGGTTACATGAGTGAGATCTGGCAGGCCATCGCGGGCCTGCAGTCCAGTTCGGGCGAGCGTGCCGCCGCGGTCAGCGCCCAGAGTGTGCTCTGGTCCGACGCCGAGCTCTTCGCGCGCACCTCCGAGGCTGCCGGCAACAGCCTGATGTTCGCCATGACCGAGTTCGCCCTGCGCCGCGCCCAGGGGATGACCTTCGAGACGCCGTTTGACCTCCTCGACCGCCTCCTGCCCGAAGTCCATGAGTACGGCAAGGCCATCACCTGCAAGCCTGACCTGCGGCTGACCTTTGCCCTCAACGCGCTGGTGGGCGTTGATGCCGCTGCCTGGGTGCTGTACGCTCGCGAGAACGGCTTCACGAGCTTCGATGAGATGGTCCCGGCGCGCTACCGCGGCGCGCTGAGCCACCGGCACGGGTGCGTGGCCTGCATTCCGCTGATGGCCTACGCCATCCCGCTGACGGAAATCGTGCAGCACGTGGAGGACGGCTTCTTCTTCCTCAAGGTCAAGATCGGCTCCGATCCCGACAAGGATGGGGACCGGGAGAAGATGCTGCGCTGGGACATGGCCCGGGTCGAGGCCATCCACAAGGCCATCGGTCAGCGTGAGACGCCCTATACGCAGAACGGCAAGATCCCGTACTACTTCGACGCCAATGGTCGTTACGACAGCAAGGACCGTCTGCAGCGCTTCCTCGACCACTGCCGAAAGATCGGTGCCTTCGAGCAGATCGCGATCATCGAGGAGCCCTTCCCCGAGGAGTACACGGTGCCGGTGGGCGACCTGGGGGTCCGTATCGCCGCGGACGAGAGCGCGCACTGCGACCACGATGTCGCGCAGCGCATTGGACTGGGCTACGGTGCGATCGCGCTGAAACCCATCGCCAAGACTCTCAGCATGACCCTCCGGATCGCCGACGTGGCGCAGCGTGCCGGCATCCCGATGTTCTGCGCCGACCTGACCGTCGGCCCCCTCCAGGTCGACTGGAACAAGACCGTCGCGGCGCGCCTGGCGCCGTTGCCCGGCATGACGATCGGCGTGGTAGAGACCAATGGCCATCAGAACTATGCTCACTGGCCGGCGATGCAGAGTTACCACCCGGCCGCCGGCGCCCCGTGGACCCAGGTCCAGCGTGGCTGCTTCCGGTTGGATGAGCGCTTCTTCGCCGAGTCGGGCGGCATCCTGCAGGACGCCGCGCACTACCTGGATCTGGTCTTTGCCAAACGTTGAGGTTCTGTGCGCCACGTCGATCCCCAACGACATCGTGTCCTGTTCACCGTGGGCGTTGCCCTGGTAGCGCTGAATGTCCCTCTGGGCTGGCTGGGTTTGCTGGTCTGCGGGGGGATGGCGGCCGCCCACGGCGAGCCGCGCTGGGCCTGGGCGGGCGTGGCTGTCTATGCCTTCTCCTGGGTCCTGTTTGGGGTTGGGCTGCTGATCACGGGCAAAGCGGGGGTCGTCCGCGCCCGCGAGGTCTTCCGCCGGCGCCGTCGGCACCGGGCGATCCTGCATCTGCGGCGGGGGCGCCGTGCGGCCCAGGCGGAGTTCCGCCCTCCAGGAGACGGGCCGGGGTGACGGGTCGGTGGAGGAAGACGGCTCAGCGCCTGCAGTACCAGCCGTCCGCAGGACCCGGGGAGCTTCGCCCTCCAGGAGAAGACGGGTCGGGGTCGCTCAGGGCTCGATGCGGATTTCCACCCAGACCAGTTGCTGGGCCGGTTCCCCGGCGGGTTGCTGGAGGACGAGTTCGTTGCTGCCTTCGCGCATCGCGGCCAGGGGTGCGGCGAGCTTCAGGGCGTGGACCGTACCGCCGCCGAAGTGCGAGATCTCGCTCACGGGTTGCGCCGGACCGAGGGTCGTGCTGTTCAGGGTGCCGGTCAGGCTGGCCGTGGCGACCCCTTCGCGCTGGGCCAGGCCGACCACGGCCCAGAGGCTCCCGGTGGTGGGGCGTGGTCCCAGGTGGAGGCGGAACGAGCCGCCGGCGGGTCCTTCCACGGGCAGGCAGACCCCGTTAGGGAAACCTGCCGGCACGGTATCACGGAAGCAGACCGGGTGCCGACGGGGGCCTTTGCGTACCTCGTCGGCGCCCAGCCCCTCGCGCAGCAGGCGTGCGTAGTCGTCCTCGCCGACGGGGCGCGTCTCACTGTCCATCCAGTTGAACAGGTAGAGGCTATCGGCGCCGCGCTGCCGGCAGGCGGCGGCAAAGCCGCGGGCCGCCTCCAGGTCGTTGGCCACGGCGGCCCCCGCCGGCCAGGGCCGGGCGTTGAACTCCAGCCCCGGGGCCACCGTCACCCGGGCCGCGGCGTCACCCAGGCGCTCGTACCAGAGTTCGACCGGAATATCGAAGTCCGAGGTGGTCCAGAACGGACAGGGTACGAGCAGATCCACCAGCCCTTCGCGGGCCCACTGTACGCCGTCCATCCCCAGGCCGGCCGCGGCGTCGGGGTGCGCCGGGACGCGCGCGGCCAGACGGATGCGGTGGCCGCGCTTGGCGGACCAGGCGTCGACGCGACTGCGGACGTCGCGCACGAAGGCCGTCAGCACCTGGCCCTCCTCGCGTTCCCGGCCGGGCGTGAGGTGGTAGCCGAAGCGCATCCAGTCCAGTTCCAGGCCGTCCGCATCGTAGCGTTCCAGCAGTTCGTCGACGAAGTCCATCTGGTGCCGGCGCACCTCGGCATGGACGTAGTTCAGGGCCCGGTTGGTCCAGGGTGAGCCGGAGCCGTTGGGGACGCGCCAGAACTCGGGGTGTAGGCGCCAGAAGCTCGAGTGCAGGTAGTTGCTGGTGGTGTCGGCGTTGTGCAGGTCGTTCATCCGCATCGACAGCCACGGCGAGATCTCCTTCTCCCGGCAGCGCGCGATCCAGATGGCATAGGGATCGAGGCCGGCCTCGGCCAGGCGCTTGCCATTCGCCGGCCAGCGGTCTGTCGGCTCTTTGCCGTCGACGGGATCCCAGATCGCCTCGCGGGTCCGGCTGCGGAAACTGGCCCGCATCGCGTTGGGGCAGAGGAAGAGATGCGTCACCGCCGTGCCGGCGTACTGGTCGATGAAGTTCTGCAAGCCGGCCAGGGTCATCTGCTCGGGTGGCCGCGTGCCGAAGAAGTGGCTGTCGTCCTCGTTGATCACGAACAGGTTGCGCATACGATCCTCCGGTTCCCCGCCGGGGCTCGTCGACCCCAGCATCACCGTGACTACCGCGGCCCAAGCTGTCGTGGAGAGCGGCATCGGCGTCACGGCACCATGGCTTGGCAGACGGTGATGGCGGCGACGCCGACGATGTCGTCCGCGCTGCAGCCGCGGCTGAGGTCATTGACCGGCTTGGCGGTGCCCTGCAAGATGGGTCCATAGGCCATGGCGTCGGCCAGGCGTTCGGTGATCTTGTAGCAGATGTTGCCCGCCTGCAGGTCGGGGAAGATGAGGATGTTTGCCTTGCCGGCGACGGGGCTGCCGGGCGCCTTGCTGGCACCGACCTTCGGTACCAGCGCCGAGTCCGCCTGCAATTCGCCGTCGACCAGTACATCCTGCAGCCCCAACTCCGCCACCCGCGCGCGGGTCAGTTCGGTCGCTTTCACCATCTTGTCCACCAACTCGTGCTTGGCGCTGCCCTTCGTGGAAAACGACAGGAAGGCGACCCGCTGGTCACCGCCCATGATGGCTTTATGGCTCTTGATGGTGCAGATGGCGATATCGACCAATTCCTCGGCGGTGGGATTGGGATTGACGCCGCAGTCGGCATAGAACAGGACCGGTTCGCCGTTGGGCGCCGGCTTGGGGAGATCCATGATGAAGAAGCTGCTGGCGATCTTGATGCCTTTGGCGGTACCGAGGCAGGTAAAGGCGGCGCGCAGCATGTCGGGCGTGGAAGCGAGCGAGCCGGCGACCATGCCCTGCACCAGGCCGGCATTGAGCATCAGGTTACCAAAGTTCAGGCGGTTCTGGAGCGCCTTGCGGGCGTCGTCCGGGGTCGCGCCCTTGGCCTTCCGGCGTTCATAGAAAATGCCGGCCAGGCGTTCGCTGAGGGCCGGCGGCGCCGCGAGCCAGTTGAGGACCTCGACGTCCAGCCCGCAGAAACAGACTCCGGCTTTGGCCTGCGACTCCTGAGCCTCGTCCGGGGTAGCCAGGACGATCACTTTGCGGGCGATGCCTTTCTGAGCGATCGTCGCTGCCGCGGCCATAACACGCGGGTCATTGCCCTCCGGCAACACCAGCGTTAATCCAGCCGCCTTTGCTTTGGGGATCAGGGTGTCCAGCAGCGCCATGGCAAGCATCCTCGCTTTCGGTTATGGGTCAGGGCTCACGCGCAGACGGTCGTCAGCCCACCAACACCTGCTGTGCTTCGATCGCGATCATCAGCTCTTCGTTCGTCGGCATCACGACCGCCTTCATCGTGCTCTCGGGCGTACTGACGACGGCGGCCTTGCCCATGACCGAGTTCGCGCTCTGCTCCAGGAAGCAGCCCAGGACCCCAAGCGGCTCGATGAGTGCGGCGCGCACCACGCTGCTGTTTTCGCCGATACCGCCGGTCAGGACGACGGCGTCGGCGCCCTGCAGCACGACGAAGTAGGCGCCGATATAGGCGGTCAGGCGGTGGGTGAAGCAATCGAAGGCCTGTTGGGCGTGGGCGTCGCCATGCTGTGCCGCACTGATGATATCACGCATGTCGCTCTTGCCGTCGGCGAGGCCGGCCAGGCCGCTCTTCTTGTTGAGGAGGGCATCCACTGCTTCGGCGCTCATGCCCAGGTTCTTGATCATGTACAGCACCACCCCCGCATCGAGATCGCCGCTGCGGGTGCCCATCACCAGGCCGGCGAGGGGGGTCATGCCCATGGTGGTATCGAGGACCTTGCCGCCGCGCACGGCGGCCACGCTGCCGCCGTTACCGAGGTGACAGGTGATCAAGCGGGCGCGGGCCGGGTCGAGGCCGAGGAATTCGCAGGTGGCGGCATAGACGTACTTATGCGAGGTGCCGTGGAAGCCGTACTTGCGGATGTGGTGCTTTTCATAGAGGTCGCGCGGGATGGCGTACAGATAGCTGGATGGAGGCATGGTCTGGTGGAAGGCCGTGTCGAACACGGCCACGTTCGGCGTGCCCGGGAATACCTGTTGGCAGGCCTCGATACCGACCAGGTTTGGCGGGTTGTGCAACGGTGCCAGGACGGCGCATGCGCGGATGCTGTCCTTGACCTCGGCGGTGACGACGGCGGGTGCCGTGAACTTCTCGCCGCCGTGGACGACGCGATGCCCGATGGCCGTAATCTCAGCGAGTTCATGCAGGATGCCGACGGCGGGATCGACCAGTTTGGCGCAGAGGGCTTTGAGGGCGTCGGCGTGGTCTTTGACCTCGACCTGCGTCTCCTCCTTGTCGGCTCCAGCCCGCTGGTAGATGAAATTGGGGCGCTGCAGGCCGATGCGCTCGATGTTACCCTTAGCCAGCATGGTGTGCTGACCGTTCTCCATCCCGAAGACGGTGAACTTAAGCGAGGAACTGCCCGCGTTGACAACCAGGATCTTCACGGCCTAACTCCCGGTGCGCAGGGCCAGGATGGCGCGCCCTCCGCGTCGCCCCCCGCGGCCCGTGGTCGCACTCTGACGACACCAAACCCCAGGCTCTTGACTGGGTAGTATAGATCATGATCGTGCGGCTGCCTACCAGCTTGGGGAATTCCGCGGGGGTGTTTCGGAATCCTCGGCGCGGCGTCTCCGGTCGGGCGTGGGATCAGCACTCGGTGAGGGTCCAGCGGAGGTGCGCCTGGAGGTCGGCTGCCTGGGCCGGAACAAAGAGGGCTGGGAGGTCGGTGAGGCAGGATGCCGAAGCCGCCGCCAGGGCCGCGGCAAAGGCCGCGATCAGGGTGTCGCGGCCGCGGTCGGTGCCGGCGCAGCGTCCCAGGAGGATGCCGGTGGCGCAGTCACCGGCACCGATGGGGCTGCGGACGGCGGCGAGGGCGGGCAGGTCGTAGCGTACGGTTACGCCCGGACCGAAGAGCCAGGCCGCCTCGGGGCCGGCGGTGACCCCGAGCCAGCGCACCCGGTAACGCCCAAGGCAGTACCGGGCCGCGGCCTCGAGGTCAGAGCGGTTGGCCAGGATCCGCAGCTCGGTAGCGTTGATCTTGAGGATATCGACACCGGCCTCGAGGGTCGCGCCGACACCGCTAACGCCGTCCAGGATGACGAGTGCGCCCGCGGCCCGGGCCGCCTGTGCCACCTCGGCATAGAACGTTTCCGGCACACCTGGGGGAACGCTGCCGCACAGGGCCACACCGGCCAGGCCAGGCAGCGCCGCCATGATCTGCGCCCGCAGTGCCGCCACGGCGGCCGGGTGGATCGTACCGGAGGGCTCGATGAGTTCGGTGACGGTGCCGGCCGCGAGGTCGACCACGGTCGTACAGGTCCGGGTTGGCGGCACGTCGCACTCGCAGAGAGCGCCGCATCCGATCGCCGCCAGGTCCGCCCGCAGTAGCTCGCCGGTATGGCCGCCGGCGAAGAGCGCCACACTGACCGGGATGCCGGCCACGCGCAGGGCGCGGGCGGCGTTGATGCCCTTGCCGCCTCCGGACGTACAAGCACGCTCGGCCCGGTTGACGGCACCCAGCGTCAGCCGCGGGAAGAACAGCGCCTTCTGCCAAGCTGGGTTCAGGCAGACGGTGAGCACGTGTGCCGGGGCTACACTCATGGCGCGTATATCCTTGACACTCCTGCAGACTCTTGCCGACGCTGGCCGGCGCGCGGCCGCACCGGGCCGGGCCGGACGCCGCGCTTGCCGTGCTACATTAGCCTGTCGTGTCGCCGGTGTGTGGGTAAGACCGGCGACCAAAGGCCGTCCTCCAAGCGGGAGTTGGACGCGATGAACGTACGACGCTGGATCGCTGCGGCAGGGGCACTGGTGCTGACGGTGGGATGCGCCCACACGGGCCCGCAAGCGGCTCAGGTGGTCCGTATCGACCCTGGGAAGAAGGTCATCGAGTGGGGCTGGGATGAGCCCAATCCGGCCTTCATGCGCGCCCAGGCGGCGAGCATGGACAGCTCGGGCTTCGATGGCGTCATCTTTCATGCCGAACCGCAGCCTGACGGCAAGCCCTGCAACTTCGCCTGGGAGTGCTGGGGGGCTCGGCGCTTTGCGCTGGCCGACTTCGCCGGCAACATCGCCGACCTGAAGGCGGTTCACGGCAGCGTGCAGAAGCTGACCGAGAACTTTCTGCGTTTCAACGTCTGCCCGGGGGGCGTGGACTGGTTTGACGATGGCGCCTTCGCGGTGGTCCTGCACAACGCCGAGGTGGCGGGGCAGGTGGCCCGCGCGGGCGGGTGTCGCGGTCTGATGTTCGATATCGAGATGTACCAGGACCCGCTCTTTACCTACAGTAAGCAACCCCACAAGGACAGCCGCAGTCTGGCGGAGTACGGGGCGAAGGTGCGCGAGCGTGGGCAGGCGCTGATGCAGGCCTTCTCCCGCCACTACCCCGACATCACCGTCCTGCTGACCTACGGGTACGGCATCACCGGCCTCGGCGGCGACCGCAGCAAGGCTCCCTATGGCCTCCTCAAGGACCTCTTGGATGGGCTGTTCGACGGCGCCGTTGCCGGCGCCACCCTGGTAGACGCCTTCGAGGGCGCCTACAGCTTCCGCACCCATCGCGAGTTCGTCAACGCCCGCGAGACCGTGCTGCAGACGCTGCCCCGGCAGACGGGCAATCCCCGCCAGTACCGCCGGCATGTCCGCCTTGGCTTTGGCATCTGGATGGACAACCGCTACGGCGCCAAGGCCTGGCACACCGACGACCTGGAGCAGAACTACTTCACCCCCGAGGAGTTCGAGTACGCCGTTTTCTGCGCTCTGGATGTGGCCGACCGCTACGTCTGGGTTTACACCGAGCACCCCAAGTGGTGGACCAACGAGCAACTGCCGCCGGCCTACCGCGAGGCGCTGCAGCGTGTCCGCACTCCGCGCGTCGTGGATGACGAGCGCGCCACCGCCCGCCTGGCCAAGGGGGGCGGGCCGCAGCGCCCCGTGCCGGAGGCCGCCACGCAACCGGGCTACGGCGACGACGATACCTTCAGCGCCCTGCGGGCCACCCACGACATCGTGGCCGACCTGCCGCGGACTTGGCGCTTCCGCGCCGATCCCGAGAAGCATGGCCACCGCGCCGACTGGCAGAAGCCCGGCCCCGAGGTGGGCGAGTGGCGCGACCTCGAGATCGGGAAGTTCTGGGACGAACAGGGCGTGCGCTGCATCGGCCAGGCCTGGTACCGCCTGGTCTGGGACGCGCCGGCCCTGACCCTGCCCAAAGGGGGACGCCTGGTGCTCTGCTTCGGCGCGGTCGACGAACTGGCCACCGTCTGGGTGAACGGCAAGAAGGTCGGTGGCCACTACGAGCCGCCGGACACCGGCTGGGACAAGCCCTTCACCGTGGACGTGACCAGCAGCTTCCGCCCCGGTCAACCGAACACCATCGCGGTACGCGTCGACAACGGCGCCCTGGCCGGTGGCATCTGGAAACCCGTGAAACTGGCCGCTGCCAAGCCGGGGACACCCACGGCGGGTCCTGGCAAGTAGCCGGCGCGAGGTGAATCCCGTGGCTCATCGACACCCTTGGCACCGCGTGGCCAGGCGGGCGGCGCTCCTCTCCAGCGTGGCCGTCAGCCTGGTCACCGCCGCGGCGGCGGATTCCGCGGCGGCCGTCGGGCCGACGCGGGTCTGCGTGACCGAGCATACCCGCTTCTACGCCGATCCGTTGGACGTCGTGCGTCGGCGGCTCGACCTCTATGAACAGCTCGGCGTCGACACCCTCCGCCTGCACTCGGACCTGCCCGCGGGGGCGCTCACCGAGGAACTCCGCACCCGCCGTTTCCATCTCAAGATCATCCTCTACGTCCTGGGTCTGCCCCCGGAGTACTGGCAACAGCACCCGGAGGCCGCCATGGTGGACGAGCGCGGGGTGGCGGACTGGCACCTCGGCCCCTGGAGCGCCGATCTGGAAAGCCAGGTCGCCGCCTCCGGTCGGGCCCAGCTCGAGCGACTTCAGCGCGCAGGCCTGCTGGAGCACGTCGACGAGATCGTTGCCGACCTCGGCCCAGCGGGCGAGGCCATCTATCCGGCGAACTGGACCCTGGCGCGCGATGGCGAGGAGGCGTACTGGTGCTACTCCGCCGCTGCCCAGGCCGACTTCCGCCGGGCCATGCAGGCGAAGTATGGCCCCGTCGCGGCCGCCAACGCCGCCTGGGGGCTGGCGCCGGAACTCGCCTTTGCTGCCTGGGAGAGGGTGGCGATCCCGGTACCCGGCACGACCTGGGCCAGGGGGGCCTTCTGGGACGACCTCCTGACCTGGTACCGGGACGCAAAGCGCCGCCTGATCAGCGTGCAGATTGCCAACACCCGCCGCCTGCTGCGCGAGTTCTGCGGTGACCGCGCTCGGGTCGTCGTCTACCTCCCCGGCTGGGCCTATACGGCCGAGGACTGGCGTCAGGCCGTGGCGACCGCCGCCGGCCCGGCCTCCATCCGCCTGATGACTGACAACGATTGGCTGATGGCCCAGGCCCTCGAGCAGGGCTGCGTCCTGCAGTATACGGGGGCGGAGAACGCCGCCGAGGTGCGCCGGATCGTGACCAAACTCAAGGCCATGGGCTCGGACGCCTATCGCTCGCTGTGGGCCGAGAATGCCGGCATCGAGAGCTGCGGCCGCGACCCGCAGTGGCTGGTCCGGGTGATCACCGCCTTCGGCCTGCGCGGGATCGATCTCACCTGGAGCAACTGGCTCTTCGAAGACGACCACATGACCCCCTCGCGGACCTTCCGTGACTTCGATCAGGCCTGCCAGGCGATGCGGCGCTTCTACGCGACGGGCGCCCGGCCCGACTTCGCCGAGCCCGTGCCGGCCGCGCCCATCGCGGTCGCGCCCGGCCGCTTCGACCTGACTTGCGCCGCCGATACGCGTCTGCTGGACCTCTTCCCCGACTCGCTGCATGGCTGGGACGCGGAACTGGGGGTGTTCCGTGGGCCGCAGCAACAGCGGTCCCTGTTCCGCTTTGCGTTGGCAGGCTTGCCGGCGGGCCGGTCGATCCGTAGAGCCGTTCTGCGCCTGCACGGGTTCCAGGTCTACGACGGCGAGGCCCCGACCACTCTGCAGGCGTGGTCTTTGACGGCGCCCTGGAGTGAACGGGCCGCCTCCTGGCAGGAGCGCGATCTTGAACAGCCCTGGCAGAATCCTGGGGGTGACGTCGGCGGTGTTGCCGAGGGTCGTCCCTGGGCTACGGCGAGCGCCGGCCGGCTGGGTGCGGACGACGTCGTCGAGCTTGACCTCACCGCCCTGGTGCGGGCCTGGGCGGCCGGCACCTGCCCCAACTACGGGGTGCTGATTCGGGTGGCTGAGGAGGCCCTGGCGCAGAAGTCCCTGGCCTCACGCGAAGCCGTGCGCCCGGAGTGCCGGCCGGTCCTGCAGCTCTGGCTCGACCCCTGACCGGCCGGCGGCCGGGCGGGGGCTCCAGCCGCCCGCGTGTCGAGGTGAAGGGCGAAGCCTGCGGTCCAGCAGGACCTGCGTGCAGGCGGTGAGCCGTTCCCTGGAGAGGCGCCCGGCTCGGGCGCGGCGGCTCAGCGGGGCATACGCCCCCGGGGAGCTTCGCCCTCCAGAGAGTCGCCGTCGGCAGGCTCAGCGGGAGGTTCGCCAAGGGTCCGAGCAGGCTTTGTAGAGGCGTTACCGTCCAGTCCGTCCCCGCCGTTGACAAGGCTTCGCCTCGGTGTTATGGTTATCAATAAAGGTAACACTGATGAACACACCCGAGTTGAGCCGGTTCAGCATTTCCATGTCGAGCGACCTGGTCCGGCAACTGGACGAGATGGTGACGGCGAAGGGCTACGGCAACCGTTCGCAGGCGGTTGCCGACATGGTTCGCGCGCAGTTGGTCGAGCATCGCGGCCAGATGGGGGACCACGAGATTGCGGGCACGGTGACCCTGGTTTACGATCACCACAAGCGCAACATCCAGGCCTTGTTGACCGACATCCAGCACGAGCACCAGGGGCAGATCCTGTCGACCCTGCATGTTCATCTTGACCACAACAACTGCATGGAAGTCCTGGCGGTGCGGGGCCCGGCGAGCGCGGTCAAGCAGGTGGCGGACCGCCTGATCGCGGCCAAGGGCGTCAAGCACGGCAAGCTGACGGTCACCACGACCGGTCAGGAGTTCGGGAGCTGAGCCACCATGCATATGGCAGATGCCATGGTGTCACCGGTCGTCGGTGGCGCCTTCTGGGCCGTGAGTGCGGCGTTGCTGGGTGGGTGCACGCGCCCACTGCGGCAGGCGGCGGACTCCCCGCGGGTGCCGATGATGGGCGTGCTAGGCGCTTTCGTCTTCGCGGCGCAGATGGTCAACTTCGCGATTCCCGGCACCGGTTCCAGCGGGCATCTGGGCGGCGGCCTGATCCTGGCGGTCTTGCTGGGGCCGTCGGCGGCGTTCGTGGTGCTGGCGTCGGTACTGACGGTGCAGGCCCTGTTCTTCGCCGACGGCGGCCTGCTGGCGTTGGGCTGCAACCTCTTCAACCTGGGGTTCTTCCCGGTGTTCATCGCCTACCCGTTGATCTACCGGCCGTTGGTGGGGGCGGCAGGACCGGGCGTCCGCCTCTGGATCGGGGCCATGCTCGCCGCCGTGCTCGGCCTGCAGATGGGGGCCTTCGGCGTGGTCATGGAGACGACGTTGTCAGGGATATCCGACCTACCCTTTCGAGGCTTCCTGGTGCTGATGCAGTCGATCCACCTCGGCATCGGCGTGGTGGAGGGGTTGGCGACGGCGGCGGTGGTGTCGTTTGTCCTGCAGGCGCGGCCGGCAGCGCTGGCGGCGGGCGCGGCCGCCGGCGCGGGCCTTGGGCGCCGGGCGGCGCTTGGACTGCTGCTGGCGGCGGTGCTCTGTGCCGGGGTACTGAGTTGGTTCGCCTCAACGCATCCGGACGGCCTGGAGTGGGCCGCGGGCAAGGTTAGCGGCAAGGAGGAGCTGGCCAGCCCGGGCAGTGCCGTACACCAGGCCCTGGCGCGCCTCCAGAAGCAGACGGCCGTGCTCCCGGATTACGGCTTCACAGCGCGCCCGACCGAGCCCGCGGCGGCCCCCACCGTGTCGCCGGAGGCCGCGCCGGCCCCGGCCTGGCCGGCCGTACAGACGGGCACCTCGCTCGCCGGCTTGGTCGGCGGGTTGTTGACGCTGCTCCTCGCCGGGCTGATTGGCGTCGCCCTGAAGCGCCGCGCCGCATGAGTTTCACGGACTACCTCGACGTCAGCCAGATGGACGAGCTGGGGCGTCTGGACTCGCCCATTCACCGCCTGGATGCGCGGGTGAAGGCCCTGACCACGGCGGCCTTCATCGTGGCGGTGATGTCCTTCCCGCGCTACGACGTCTCGGCGTTGATGCCGTTCTTCCTCTACCCGGTCGCGCTCATGGCACGGGGGCGCATCCCCGCCCGTTGCATTCTGCGCAAGCTGCTGGTGGTGGCGCCCTTGGCGCTGGCGGTGGGCATCCTCAATCCCTGGCTCGACCGCCGCGTCGTCATGACCATTGGCACGCACGCGGTCACCGGCGGCTGGTTGTCGCTGGCCTCGATCGCGCTGCGTTCGGCGCTGACGGTCAGCGCCGCGCTCTCCCTGGTGGCCTGCACCGGCATGCATCGACTCTGCGCCGGCCTCGAGCAGCTTGGTCTGCCGCGGGTGTTTGTGGTGCAGATGCAGTTGCTCTACCGGTACCTGTTTGTGGTTGCCGAGGAGGGTCTGCGCATGCGGCGCGCCGCCGAACTGCGTTCGCTGGGGCGTTCGACCTTGCGCTTGCGCACCTACGCCGCGCTGGTCGGGCATCTGCTGTTGCGCTCGTTGGATCGGGCCCAGCGGGTCCATCAGGCCATGGTCGCACGCGGTTTCGAGGGTCACATCCGCGTCTTGCGGCCGACGCGGGTGCGGGCGGCAGACCTGGCCTTCCTGGCCGGCTGGGTGGCGTTCTTCGTGGTCGCGCGCAATTGGAACCTCGCACGGTGGCTGGGGGCCTTGGTGACGGGAGACGGAGCATGAGCCATCACGTGATCGAGGCCCGCGAGGTCTGGTTTGCGTATCCGGGTGCCGCGGCTGCCGCCCTGCAGGGGGTCTCCTTCCGCATCACCCACGGCGAGGCGGTCGGCATCATCGGCTGCAACGGCGCCGGCAAGTCCACCCTGCTGCTGCATCTGAACGGCTTTCTGACGCCGACGCGCGGCGAGGTGCGCATCGGCGAGGTCCCGCTGACCGCGGCGACCCTGGTGGCCGCGCGTCGTGCCATCGGGCTGGTCTTTCAGGACCCCGACGATCAGTTGTTCATGCCGACCGTCTTTGAGGATGTCGCTTTCGGCCCGCTCAACCTCGGGCTGCCCGCGGCCGAGGTCGAGAGCTGTGTCGCGGCGGCGCTCGAGCGGGTAGGTATGGCGCACCTGCGGGACCGGCCGCCGCACAAGCTCTCTGCGGGCGAGAAGCGCGCCGTCGCGATCGCGGCGGTGCTGGCGATGTCGCCCGATGTGCTGGTCATGGATGAACCCACCTCCAACCTCGACCCGCGGGCGCGGCGGCGGCTGTTGCAGCTCTTGCACGGCTTCGCGCACACCCGTATCATCGCCACCCACGACCTGGAATTGGTCGTCGAGCTCTGTCCACGGGTCCTGGTCCTCGACGCTGGCCGCATCGTTGCCGATGGCCCGACGCTGACGCTGCTGAACGACGAAGTCCTGATGCTGGCCCACGGCCTGGAACGCCCGCACATCCTGCGCCACGACCACCCGCATTGACGGCATTGCATCCGGCGCCGCAGGACGCACATTACCGTAGCGGTATTCAAGGAGGCACTGATGGGCACACTGAGGGCGCTGCGGCAGTTGGCGAAGGAGCACGGCACGCCGCTGGTGGTGGTGGACCATGAGGTCTTGCGGCGGAACTACGCGACCTTCAAGCGTTATCTGCCGCGTGTCCAGGCTTACTACGCCGTCAAGGCCAACCCCGACCCGGCCATTGTCAAGACCCTCTTCGACGCGGGGGGGAGCTTCGATGTCGCCTCGATGCCGGAATTCCGCATCGTCTACGAGTACATCAAGGACATGCCGGCCAAGCAGCGGCAGGAGTGGATCTGGGACAAGATCATCTACGCCAATCCGATCAAGGCCAACGATACCCTGCAGGAACTCGATCAGTACAAGGCCTTGGTGACCTACGATAACGAGGAAGAGATCCGCAAGATCAAGAAGCACGCGCCGAACACGGGGCTGGCGCTGCGCCTGAAGGTCCCCAACACCGGGGCGATGGTCGAACTCTCCTCCAAGTGCGGTGCCGCACCGGGCGAGGCCGTGGACCTGATCCTGGCGGCGCACCGGGCTGGACTTGTGGTCGAAGGACTGAGCTTTCACGTCGGCAGCCAGACGACCAACTTCGAGAACTTCGTGCAGGCCATCAACCTCGCCGCCAGCGTCTTCGAGGAGGCCAAGGCCCGCGGCTACACCAAGATGAACCTGCTGGACATCGGCGGCGGCTTTCCCGCGCCCTACGATGCCAGCGTCAAGCCCTTCAGCGAACTGGCCCGGAAGATCAACGCCGAACTGGACCGGCTCTTCCCGAAGGACATCGAGATCCTGGCCGAGCCCGGACGCTTCATGGTCGCGACCGCCGCAACCGCCATCAGCAAGATCATCGGCAAGGCGGTGCGCGATGGCAAGCTCTGCTACTACGTCGATGACGGGGTCTACAACACCTTCTCGGGGATCATCTTCGACCACTGCCATTACCACATGGAGGCGTTCCGCAAAGGCCCCCGGCAGATCTGCACCGTCTTCGGCCCGACCTGCGACGCCCTGGATGTGATCTCAATGTCCGAGGAGTTGCCTGCCGACCTCGAACGCGGCGATCTGCTCTTCAGCCGCAACATCGGCGCCTACAGCGTCGCCTCGGCCACGCAGTTCAACGGCTTCCCGCCTGCCAAGGTCGTCCACATCAACCAGTGAGCGGCCGTGCCGGAAGCGGGGCCGGTATCGTGCCAGGCTGAAGTGCGGAAGGTGGTTTGTGGGAGACGGCGGTATCGCCTGGGAGGGTGCCATGACCCATCGTGAACGCGTGCTGTGCGCGCTGCGCCATGAGGAAGCCGACCGTGTGCCCATGGACCTCGGCGGCTCTCTGGCCAGCACCATCGTCGCCTCCGCCTACCCTGCCCTGCGCCGCGAGCTTGGGCTGCCGGACCTCGGTACCCGGGAGTCGTTGCGCTACGCCGCTCTGGCCGTGATCGACGCCGATGTGCGCGCGGCGCTCGACATCGATCTCGTCCATGCTCCGAACGCCTTCGGCACCCAGCGCACGGTGCGCGTGCTCTCGCCGACCTGCTTCGTCGACGAGTGGGGGGTGCAGTGGCGCAAGCCGGAGGACGGCCACTACTACGTCGATAAGGCGCCCTTTGGGGACGATCCCACCCCGGCGGCGGTGGCGCGGCACGCCTGGCCCACGGCAGCGGAGCTGGTCAATACCGACGGGCTCGCCGAAGCCGTGGCGCGCCTGCGCCGCGAGACCGACTGCGCCATCTCCCTGGAGTTGCGCGGGCGCGTCATGTCGGTCGGACAGTTCTTGCGCGGTTTCGAGGGTTGGATGACGGATCTGGCCGACAACCATGCCTTCGTGGAGGCTTTGCTGGAACGCACCACGGCCATCGAGATCGAGGCCAATGAGCGCATCCTGAGCGCGGTGGGCGACAACGTCGATATCATCTACACCTCCGATGACCTCGGCGGTCAGGGCGGCCCGCTGCTCTCGCCGAGCGCTTTCAACACCCTCTTCCGACCGCACTTCGCCCGCCTCTGGGCGCATCTGCGACGGCGCAGCCGGGCCTTCCTGATGCACCACTGCTGCGGTTCCATCCGCCCCTTCATCCGCACCTTTGTTGACCTCGGCGTGCAGGCCCTGAACCCCATCCAGGTTTCGGCGGCCAACATGGATCCGGTGGGTCTCAAGGCTGAGTTTGGCAAGGATCTGACCTTGTGGGGCGGGGTGGACACGCGCAGCGTCATGCCCCGCGGCACCCCTGCCGCTGTCGCCCACGAGGTCCAGCGGCGCCTCCGCGAGATGGGCCCTGGCGGCGGCTACATCCTGGCGGCTGTCCACAACCTGCAGACCGAGGTGCCGCCGGCCAACATCGTGGCGTTGTTTGCCGCCGGCCGGCAGTATGGGACGTACCCGCTGGCGACCTAGCCCGCCGCCGCCGGCGCCGCCCATCAGGCCGGGCGCCCATCAGGCGGACGCCCGCACGGCAGCGTGCCGGGGCGGCTGGCGCCGCCCCTGTGCTCGCCCTCCAGGGCCAGGGTCGCTGCCGATGTCTGGAGGGCAAGGGCAGGGCTGCCGTGTGCGGCAGCCTGGACCGCCGCCGCCGGCGCCGCCCATCAGGCCCGGCGTCCGTCCGGCGGACGCCCGCACGGCAGCGCGCCGGGGCGGCTGGCGACGCCCCGGTGCTCGCCCTCCAGGGCCAGGGTCGCTGCCGATGTCTGGAGGGCAAGGGCAGGGCTGCCGTGTGCGGCAGCCTGGACCGCCGCCGCCGGCGCCGCCCGTCCGTCCGGTCGCCGAGGCTGGAAACGTTGCCGTAAGGGGCTACGTTTCCGCGGTGAACGAGCCCTCCCTACAGAGCCCCAGCGCCACGGCGGTCGATGCTGGCCCAGCGGCCGCGGCAACGGTCCCGAATGTGTCCTTTTTCTACCTGTCGCGAGTGCTCGACCGTCCGGTACGCTATGAGGACGCCGCCAAGGCCTGCGGGCGTCTCCACGACATCGGTGCCGCGCGCACCATCTCCTATCCGCAGGCCGTCAGCATCGAAGTCAAGACGTCGACCGCGGGGATGCTGGTTCTGGGGTGGTCCGCGGTGCGCTCGTTCTCGGCTCTGGAGGTCGTGATCAGCCGTGCCGTCACGGCCTCGCCGTCGCCGGAGTTCTGGGTGCGTCGCGACGTGCTCGACGACCAGGTGGTGGACGTTTCCGGAGCGCGGGTGCTCCGGGTGAACGACGTCCATATGATCTACTCGGCCGGGGTTCTGATCCTGGGCCATGTTGAGGTTGGCCTGCGCGGGATCCTGCGCCGCCTGCGCTTCGAGCGTTGTGTCTGCCTGCTGCTGCGCTGGCTGTTTGACTACACCCTCCCGGAGAGCTTCGTGACCTGGCGGCACATCGAGGTCCTCTCGCCGGGCGGCATCCCCGGCGGTGTCCGCGTCTCGACACAACCGGACCGCCTGTCCGCGATCCACCCTGCCGAGCTTGCCGACATCATGGAGGATCTGGGCCGCGCCGACCGCCAGACGCTGTTCGCGGCGCTGTCGGTCGAGGCGGCGGCCGACACCCTCGAGGAGGTCCCTCCCGAGTACCAACGGGCCCTGGTCGCTCAGACCGAACCCGAGCGGGTTGCCGACATCCTGGAGGAGATGCCCTCGAACGAAGCCGCCAGCGTTCTGCGTGACCTGACGCAGTCGGACGCGCAGTCGATCATGAACCGCATGGAGAGTGAGGCCGTCGCCGACGTCAAAACCATCCTGTCGCACGAAGAAGATACCGCCGGCGGCGCGATGGCGACCCATTGCCTCGAGGCTGAGGCCCACGAAACCACCGGCGCCGTACTGCAGCGTGTGCGGCGGCTGGCCGAGGAGGTGGACTTGGTCAACCACATCCATGTGCTGGACAGCGCCCGCCATCTCATCGGCGTCCTGACCTTGCGCGAGTTGCTGCGGGCCGAGGACCAGCGGACGATGGCCGAGTTGATGACCCTGGAACCGGTCACGGTGACGCCGGACGCCCGGCTGCGTGAGGTGGCCCGGCTGCTGGTCAAGTACGGCTTCCGGGCCATCCCGGTCGTGGCTGCCGATCGCGTCTTCCTCGGCGCTGTCCGCTTCCGGGATGTGCAGCCCGAACTGGCCCGGATTCTCAAGGACTGACGTGGAAGGGGCGTGCCGTGGCAGCCTGGAAAGAGTGGAAATCGCGGCTGGCGCTGTTTGCGCTGATCGTGGGCCCCGGGATCATCACGGCCAACGTCGACAACGATGCTGGTGGCATCGCCACCTACTCTGTGGCCGGCGCCCATTTTGGCTACAGTTTGCTCTGGGTCCTGGCACCGACCTGTCTGCTGTTGGTGCTGGTTCAGGAGATGAGCAACCGCATGGGGGTGGTGACGGGGAAGGGCCTTTCCGGGCTGATCAGGGAGCGCTTCGGCATCGGCGTTTCCTTCTACCTGATGCTCGCGCTGGTGCTCACCAACGCCGGCAACGCCGTGGCGGATTTCGCCGGCGTGGCGGCCAGCGCCGAGATCTTCGGTATCTCGCGCTTCATTGCCGTGCCGATTGGCGCCTTCGCCCTCTGGCATCTGGTCATCAAGGGCTCCTACCGCATGGTCGAACGCGTCTTCTTCGTGGCCTGCCTCTTCTACGTCAGCTACATCGTCTCCGGTTTCCTGGCCCACCCCGACTGGCACGAGGCCGCCCGGCACAGCCTCGTGCCGCACCTGGGGTGGAACAGCGCCTACCTGTACATGGTCGTCGGCATTGTGGGTACGACGATTGCGCCGTGGATGCAGTTCTACCAGCAGGCGAGCGTCGTCGAGAAGGGCATTCCGCTCAAGCACTACGCCTACTCCCGGCTGGATACGGTGATCGGCGCCGTGCTGGTGACCGTGGTCTGCTTCTTCATCGTGCTGGCTTGCGCGGTGACCCTGCATCGCAATGGCGTCACCATCGAGACGGCTGCCGACGCCGCCACCGCGCTGCGTCCGGTGGCCGGGGCCTACTGTGCCAACCTCTTCGCGTTCGGCCTGCTGAGCGCCTCGCTGTTTGGCGCGGCCATCCTGCCGATCTCCACCGCCACCAGCGTCTGCGAAGCCATGGGCTGGGAGAGCGGTGTAGACCGCAAGTTCACCCAGGCCCCGCATTACTATCTGATCTACACCGTGGTCATCTGTGTCGGGGCCGGCGTGGCCCTGGCGGCGGGCCGGCGGATGCTCATCCCGATCATGCTGTTGTCGCAGGTGATCAACGGCATCCTGCTGCCCTTCGTTCTGGTGCTCATGCTGAAGATTGCCAACGACAAGGAGATCATGGGTGAGTACGTCAACAGCCGGCTGTTCAACGTCTTCGCCTACACCGGCGGGGCCCTGGTGGCGCTGATGAGCCTGGCCCTCGTCGTGCTCACCCTTTTGGGGTAGGCGTGCCGGCAAGGTGAATTTCGCCGCCGCGGCGCTATCGTGAGGGGTGGTAGTTCGGGCGCTCAAGGGGGTACGCGGCACATGCACACTTTGCCTCGGCGCGGCGGCAGTCTGGTGGCGGCGCTGCTCTTCCTGGGACTTACCGCGGCGGCCATCCCGCCGGCCTTCGAGGTCATCGGTAGTCCGCACGAGGCCTTCGAGCAGGCCGTGGCGCTGGCGCTGGGTGCTGACGTCGTGGCGGGTTGCGCGGGAATGACCTTGGTCGAGACCACGGGGGCCAGTGGCCCGGCGTCGGCCGTGGCCTGGGCTCTGGACCGCAGTGGTGCCACGCCGGTGCTGGCCTGGGTCATGCCCGGCGTGACCCCGCCCGGTGCGGTCCGCCGCTTCGCCATGGTTCCTGGTCAGCCGGCCGTGCCCACTGCCGGTGACCTGCGGGTCACCCTGACTCCCGCGGCGATCACTCTCAGCACGGCCTACTTCGAGGTGACCCACCCGCGGCGCGGCGGCGGCGGTTTCCCGCGTCAGGTCGGCTTCCGCATCTCCGGGAACCGCGATGCCGAGCTTTTCTACATGGACCGGCTGTTTCGTCGTGGCGGCGACGCGGCAGGGCAGGGGCAGTTCAGCGCCGCCGACGACCCCGAGTCCACCGCCGAGGTCGTCTTCGAGAGCCCGGTTCGGGTCGTGGTCGAGGCCCGCACCCGCTACACGCGCGGCGGCAGTCCGGCTCCCGGCAATCCGCGCCTGGTCTACCGTTATGTCTACACGCCCTTTTCGCCGGTGATCGACGTCACCGTCGAGGCGGTCCGGGACGACGACACGCCCTGGGACGAGCAGCATGTGCTGCACCTCAGCCGCACCGCCTATCACTACACCTCCTTCGTCAGCGGCCCACCGCCGGTCGAGCAGGCCATGCAAACGCCGGGGGCCAGGAGTCGCGCCGCGGCGGGCGCCGGCTGGGCGGTGATGGCGACCGCGGCCGATGCGGTCGGCGTCGGCGGCGGGCCCGTCACCTGCTGGGATGCCGCGGATGAGTTCGTCTACTACATCGTCCGCAGCCGGGAGTCCTGGCCGGGCCGTCGCCAGGCCTTCGCCGGCAGTCTCTACGTCGGTCCGGCGGCGGCTGATTTCGCCTGGTACGAGCGCTGGTTGGGCAGTGCGCGGGCCGCGGCGGTGCGCCTGGTGAGCGCCGCCGACAGCGCCAGCGCCACCGCCGCTGACGCCGGGGTGGGTGCCTACGAGGTGCGCAACGACGCGCTGCGGCTCACGTTTGCGGATGCGGCTGGCGGCTTTGCCTGCACCGGTATCAACAACCTGCTGGGGGCGGGGGCTCGCTTCGTCCACCCGCGCGACCAGGCGCCCGGGTTCTGGCGGCTCACCTTCCGGACGCCACCGGCGCCGGCCGGGACTCCGGCGACGCCGGCTGTGGAAGCCAGCCTCGACAATCGCGCCGCGGCGGAGCTGGCGGCGACGGCGAGCGCCGGCCCCGAGGGCCGCACGCTGACCTTCACCTGGCGCGGGCTGGATCTCCCCGGGGAGCCGGACGCGGTCGACGTAACCGCGACCGTGCGGCTCGCACCGGGGTCCGGCGAGAGCGAGTGGCGCCTGAGCCTGGTCAATCGCAGCACCCGCTTCGGCCTGGCGGACGCGACCTACCCGTTGTTGGCCGGGGTCTGCCTTCCCGGCACCGCCGACGTCATGCAACCGCGCGGCAACTGGGGCGGGACCCTGGTCCGCCAGAGCCGGGCGGCGATGCATCTGCCTTACCCTTCCGCCGCCTGCCCGGTACAGTTCATGGCCTTCAACCTCGGCGGCCTTGGCCTGTACCTGGGGGCCCATGACGACGGCGCCCGCACCAAGGTCCTGGCGATCAGCGCTGAACAGGATGCGTCCTTTGTGACCACCGCCGAGAATGCCGGTTTGCCCGGTGCCAGCGTGGCGGCGCCCTTCCCGGTGGTGATCGCTGCCTACCAAGGCGACTGGTGGCAGGCCGCCAAGCGCTACCGCGCCTGGGCCACTACCCAGACCTGGACCCGCAAGGGCTGGATCGCCGAGCGCACCGATGTCCCTAAACATATGCAGGACATCGGCCTCTGGTGGCTGGCCAGCGGCACTCCAGCCGAGCTGAAGCCGCTGATGCTCAAGGCTGAGAAGGCCTGTCCGCTGCCCATCGGCCTGCACTGGTACTGCTGGCACGAGATCCCCTTCGACAACAGCTACCCGGAGTACTTCCCGACCAAACCCGGTTTCGCCGAGGCGGTGCGTGAGTTGACGGCGCGCGGCCAGGTCATCATGCCCTATATCAACGGCCGGCTGTGGGATCGCGATATCCCCAGCTTCGCCGCGAAGGGCCTCCCGGGCGCCTGCAAGCAGCCTGACGGGGAGGTCTACACCGAGGAGTACGGCTCCGGGCGCAAGCTGGCCCCGATGTGTCCCGCCACGGCCCTGTGGCAGGACAAAGTGACTGAGATCTGCCAGCGGCTGATGACCGAGTGCGGCGTCAACGCCATCTACCTCGACCAGATCGGGGCCGCGGCCCCGGTGCCCTGCTATGATCCGGCCCACGGCCACCCGCTGGGCGGCGGCCGCCACTGGGTCGATGGCTATCGCGTCATGCTGGACCGGATCAAGGCCGAGGCCACGGCCCGCAATGTCGGCCTGACCACCGAGAACACCGGCGAGCCCTATATGGACAACATCGACGCCTACCTGGCCTGGAACCCGCGCTTCGACACTGACATCCCCCTGCTCCCGGCCGTGTATTCGGGCTATACGCTCTACTTCACCAGTCCCCAGGAGGCGCAGGATGATCTGGACGCCTTCGTCATGGCGCAGGGCCGCGATTTCCTGTGGGGCTGCCAACTCGGCTGGAACGGCGACTGGCTGCTCAATCCGGAACACGCCGCCAAACTCGACTTCGAGCTGGCCCTCGGCCGGATGCATCTGGCTGCCAAGGACTTCATGGTCCATGGCGAACTCCTTGACGAGATCCGGCCGCTGCAGCCGCTGCCCGTGGCCAGCTCCGTCTGGAACCGCTCGAGTCGGCATACGGCCAGCCTGGCGGCCGTGCAGGGGACGCTCTGGCGCGCCCGCGATGGCCGGCTGGCAGCGCTGTTGGTGAACTACACCGATCGGCCGGTCGCCCTCTCTTACGAGGTGCGCCTCGGCGCCGGGGGTCCTGCCGCAGACTGGCTGGTGCAGCGGCTGACGCCGCAGGGCCTGGCCCCCTGGCGGCAGGTCCGTGGCCCGACCGTGCGCCGCGACGAGGTGCTCGAGGGGCGGGAGATCCGCGCTCTGGTGTTTGCGCCGGCCGCGAAGAACGCCACGCGGCTGGCCCGCGCCGCCGCGGCGGGCGCGGACCCCATCCTGGCCGCCTGCGCCCGCGAGTTCCTCTTTGCCGCCAGCCTCGAGCGTGAGGGCCTCGAGGTGACCCCGCCGGCCGCGCTTCAGGATGTGGTTGCCGGCGAACCCCTGGACCTCGAGGTTCGGGTCGCGGCCCGCGGTCGTAAGGCCGGCACGCTGACCATCCGCTGGCCCGACGGGGCCGTGGACACGGTGCAGGTCGCCCGCGGCCAGGAGCGGCGGGCCCGCCGTCTGGTCTGGGCCGGCTCTGGCGTCGAGCCCCAGGAGACCGTGAGCGTGGGTTTGCAGGCCGCGGCCGAGTCCATCGAGATCCCGGTTCGGGCCGTGTACCGCGCGGCGCTGGCGGTGAACACCGGTTGCCCGGCGGCGGTCCGGGGCGGCGAGAGTTTCGTCATGCCGGCCACCGTCAGCAACCACAGCCGCATCGCCCGGCCAGCCCGGGTGGTGTTCGAGAGCCCTGCCGGCTGGCAGATTGAGCCGGCTGCCGCCTGCGACCTCGGTACGCTCCGGCCCGGCGAATCACGGAGCCTGTTGCTGAAGGTCCGCGTCCCCCCCGCCAGCGCCGACCTGCGGACCACGTTCCGCGCTCGTGTGGTCGAGGACGGCAGCACGCATGACATCCTGGTGCTGAAGTCACGGCCTCTGGCCAGCGTGCGCCGCCTGGCAACGCCGCCGACCGTCGATGGCAGTTTTGCCGACTGGACCGGAGAGCCGCTGCTGCATCTCGGTGCCCCCGCGCTGGCTACCGTCAAGATCGCGAAGGAGTACGGCGGCGCCGCGGATTGCTCGGCCGACGTCCGGGCCGGGTGGGACGAGGGCACCCTCTATCTGGCCATCGCCGTCACCGACGACGTCCAGCGCCAGGACGAGAGCGGCTTCCAGATGTGGCGCGGCGACTGCGTTCAGCTCGCCTTCCGCAATGGTCCGCCCAATCCCACGGCAGGCTACGATGGCAGCGAGGCCGAAATCGGGCTCACCCTCGGCCCGCAAGGCCCCGTCGTCTTCCGCTGGATGCCAGATGCTGTGCCCTGTCCCGGGGCCCGCCTGGTGGTGGTCCGCGAGGGCACCATCACGCGTTACGAGGCGGCGATTCCGTGGACGGCTCTCGGTGTGACCGGCATGCAGGCGGGCCGGCGACTGGCCTGGTCCATGACCGTCAACGACAACGACGGCGAGGGTTTCCGGGGCTGGCTGGAGTGGACGCCGGGGGTCTGTGGCGACAAGGACTCGGCCGCCTTCGGCTGGTTTGAGGCCGCGGCGCCCTGACCGGGTGCGGTAGCGTCGCGCGTAATCTGCTGCGGAGTTGGTAAGATGCCCCAGATTCTGGTCGGTGGCGACAATCAGGATGCCTACTCGATCTGCGAGGCCATTGAGCAGATCGGCGAGCCGCGCGGCCTCCAGGTGGTCTTCTGCGCCACCCCGCACGAGGTCCTGAGCGCCGTGAGCCGCGGCGGTGCGACCGCCGGCGTGCTGAATTTCGATAAGGCCGGACTGACCAACTTCGAGCTTGCCTGCCGCATTCGCGAGGCTGCCGAGGGGCGCACCATGGCGCTGCTGCTGCCCGAGATGGACGCGCTGGGCGACGTGGAAGGCACGCTCGGGAAGCAGGCCGGGGTCTTCGGGTTCCCGGTCGACCCGAGCGCGATCGCGGCGCTGGCCTGCACGCTTCTCGACGCCGCGGCCGGCGTCCGTCCGGCGGCGCCTCCTCCGGCCGGCAGCGCCGGCCCCGCCAAGGCGAGCACGCCCGCCGCCAGTAGAGCCCCCGGCGCGCTCGCCACCCGAGCGCTGGGCGCCACCAGCCCGGAGCCGGCCCGCGCGTCGCCCACCCGCGCCGACAGCGCTGCCCCTGCCGCCCGCCGCAAGGGCGCGGCTCAGCCGGACGACCTGTCGACGCATACTCGCCGCGTTCGCCACCGCACCTGGCAGGAGGTCCGCTCGCCGCGCCGCGAAGCGCCCGTGGAGCCGGATCCCAAGGACTCCGACGAGGACGACGATGCGCCCGCTGTCAGACACGCGGCCACACGCTCGGCGAACCCGAAACGCCGCGCGCTGCTGATTGCCCTGGGAGTCGTGGTGCTGTCTGGGCTCGGCTACTATGGCCTCCGCTTCCTGCGCCCCGCCGCGGACGGCGAGCCCACCGTCACCTCCGGGGCGGCGATGGCGTTGATCTGTGCGGCGTGCGACGTCCGCGAGGACCGACGGGTTCAGAACATCCATGACCTGCGCTGTCGCCAGTGCGGTGGCGCGCTCGGTTTCGCCTTTCACTGCAACGACTGCAAGAAGGACTTCGCCCTGGTTCCGGCGAAGAAGGTGAGGACACTCGCGGAGCTGTCGGCGAAGCCGGAATGCAGCAAGTGTAAGTCCTGGAACTGCACGCTATTGCCGCCCGCGGCCGCCCCGGCTAAGGCGGCGAATCCGGCGCCCGCCAAGGCCGCGGGCAAGCCCCCGACGCCCGCGGCGGACGCCGCCAAGAAGGCGACTCCCGCCCCCGCCGAGGCGCCGAAGAAGGTCGCCCCGGCTAAGCCCGCCAAGCCCGAGGCGGCGGCACTTGACGAATGAGCGCGGTCCCGGTGGCTCCTGTGAAACAAGAGCTCGCGGGGTGCAGGGCACCCGTGGACGCTCGCGCGGCGGTCCGAGGTTTCGCTCTGACATGATCAGGCAGACACTGCGCCCGCTTGGTGCTGAAGGGCGAAGCCTTTCCGGCGCGTCCTCCCGGCGCGGCGAGGTCTGGCTCACGGTGCGCCGCGGCCGCTGCGGCGGTAGATTGACCGCTGGCTGGCGGGAGACGGCCGCGCCAAGCGAATGGGCCCCCCTGCCGTGGCGGCACAATACGGAGACGATGTGGTGAGCAGAGCCGTTTGTTTCGAGCCGGTTGCCGGGGCCTCTGGCGACATGATTCTCGCGGCGTTGTGCGATCTCGGCGCCGATCCGGCGGCGCTGTCGAGCTGCGTGCGCGCCGCCGGCCTGGCGGGGGTGGAGGTGCGCTTCGAACGCCGGACCTGTCGGCATGGCCTGGTCTGCGGCTATGTCGACGTGCTCGAGAAGGGCCGGACGGCGGACGGGGGACCGACGCACCAGCACGGGAACGGGGATGGGAATGGGGATGGGGATGGGGATGCTCGCCACCCTCGACCCCCGACCCTCGACCCTCCGCACGACCACGACCACGAGCACGGGAACGGGAACGGGGATGCACGCCACCCTCGACCCCCGACCCTCGACCCTCCGCACGACCACGACCACGAGCACGGGGATGCTCGCGACCCTCGACCCCCGACCCTCGACCCTCCGCACGACCACGACCACGACCACGAGCACGGGGATGCTCGCCACCCTCGACCCCCGACCCTCGACCCTCCGCACGACCACGACCACGACCACGAGCACGACCACGACCACGACCACAGGGATGCTCGCGACCCTCGCCCCCCGACCCTCGACCCTCCGAGCAAGCACGCGCATCGCGGCTTGCGCGAGATTCTCGCTCTCATTGAGCGGCTTGAGGCCCCGCTGCGGGTCCGCGAGCGGGCGGCGGGCATTTTCCGCCGCCTGGGCGCGGCTGAGGCGGCGGTGCATGGCGTGCCCGTGTCCGAGATTCACTTCCACGAGGTGGGGGCGGTGGACTCGATCACCGACATCGTCGGCATCTGCCTGGCGCTGGAGCAACTCGGGGTCGAACGGGTGTACTGCTCGGCGTTGACGATTGGCCAGGGGACGATCCGCTGCGCCCACGGTACGATGCCCAATCCGGCCCCCGCCACGGCGTTGCTGCTCGAGGGTGCCGACGTCATCCGGCTGCCGCTGCGCGGTGAACTCACCACCCCGACCGCCGCCGCGGTGCTCACCACGCTGAGTAGCGGCTCCTGGGACAACCTGCCCATGCGGGTGCTGAAGACTGGCAGCGGCCATGGCCGCAAGGAATTCGACGCCCTGCCCAACCTCCTGCGTGCCTTCCTCGTCGAGGTCGACGACGCGCCGACCCTGGGGCAGGATACGGTGACGGTCATCGAGTGCGACATCGATGATCAGAGCGGCGAGGTGATGGGGGCCCTCAGCGAGGATCTGCTCAAGGCGGGAGCTCTGGACGTCAGCCTGACCGCCGTGCAGATGAAGAAGAACCGTCCCGGCACCCGCCTGACCGTGCTCTGCCGCCCGGCGGATGTCAGCCGCCTGGCGCAACGGATCCTGAGCCACTCGTCCAGCATCGGCCTGCGCACCTGGCCGGCCACGCGCCTGATTCTGGCGCGCGGTCAGGGGAGCGCCGACACGCCCTGGGGCCAGGTCGCGTGCAAGCGTATCGAACGCCCGGACGGCGTCGAACTGGCGCCGGAGTTCGAGTCGGCCCGACGGGTTGCCGACGCCGCCGGGGTCCCCGTGCGCCACGTCCTCGACGCCGCGCGCCGCTGGGAGCCGCGAGCGGGCTCATAGCACCCGCGTATCCACCATCCACTGCACGGCACGTTCCAGAGTCTGCTCGGGGGTGTAGGCGGGCTCGTAGCCGAGGCGGCTGCGGATCTTGCTGATATCCGGGCACATGTGTGCTTTGAAGTGCCAGTGCGACCCGAGGTCGGGGAGGACCTCGGAGGCGAAGCGCGGCCAGCTTGTCCACTGCACCGGGATCGGCGTCCCGTAGATGGCCGCGAGGGCTTCGATGAACTGCAGGCTGGTCAAGGCGTAGGCGCTGCCGACGTTGAAGATCTCCCCGGTGGCCGCGGCGCGGTGCTGCACGGCGCCGGCAAAGCCGCGGGCGACATCCTCAGCGTCGCACGGACCGATGAGGACGCTGCCCGGCTCCGGGAGGGTGACCGGCTCGCCGCGCCGATGGGCCCGGTGGACCTCGGGGTCACGGCCGCCGCAGCCGTCGATGGGGACCTTGCCGGGCCCGCAAATGTTGGGCGGCATGATGGCGGTGAAGGCGACCCCATCGGCGGCGGCCCGGGCGCGGGTGTCGAGCATCTGCTGGTAGCGCTGGGCGTAGCCTGCGAAGAGGCAAGGCGCCTGGGTGACTTCGGGGGTCGGCACGATCCGGGGCAGGCCGAACATCCACAGCGAGCCGCAGACGATGAAGTGCCCGCAACTCTCGCGCACCGCGCTGTAGAGCCCGGGTGAGTCCCCCTGCAGGATGTCGATGACGACCTCGGCCTGCAGGGCCCTGATCGCGTCCGTCCAGCCCGCGCCGCCGTAGCTCTGCCGCACCAGGCGCACGCCGCGCCATGGTCCGCCCTGGGGCGCCGGCGTACGCCCGGAGGTGACCACGATCACCTCATGCCCCAGCGCCACCAGCATCGCGGTCAGCGGCGTGCCGATGTGTCCGGTGCCTCCGATGATACAGATGCGCATGCCCAGCCTCCCAGCGTCGGCAGCCAGCTTCCCGTGACCAGTTTCCAGTCACCAGTTTCCAGTGACCAGTTTCCAGTCACCAGTCACCAGTCACCAGTATCCAGTCACCAGTGTCCAGTACCCTGCCTACTTCTTCTCGTACCAGGTCCCGTCTTCGCGCTGCAGCATCGTCCCGGCGGCGGAACGTTCCGCCAGCTCCTTGGCGCGCTGCTTGCCGACGCGGGCGGCATCGGTGCCGGCTTTCGTGGCCAGCGCAGCATAGACCAGTTTGCGGTCGGCGTTCTCGGCATCGACTGTCTGGCGCGCGGTCGCGTTGGCATCTGCCTTGACCAGGCCCAGGAAGCCGGCACGGTCCTCACCGACCGTCTTTTGCGACTTCAGTTGCGCCACTTGCGGTAGGCGCTCCTTCATCCGGGCCTGCACCGCGCCCAGGTCCTGGGCACTCAAGTTCAGGGTCGTCAGCGCGAGCACGGCGAACATGGCCACACACAGCATCGTTCTCATCGTATTCAGGCTCCTGGTTACGGACAGGGTTCTCACTTGGCTCCGGCCGCTTTCACTGTCGGGTCGGCGGCATCGAGGTCGCCGAAGAAGCTATCCAGCTCCTTGGTCACCCGCACATTCACGTCCACCGTGATGTGAATCGGTTTGACCTCCACCGGTTTCAGTTCCATCGTGGAGTTTGTCCGGATGCACCCCGGACTCGCCCCGAGCACCAGGGCCAGCAACAGTGCCGCTTTGCGCATGGTTGGGATCCTTTCTGTGTACGCTTGTTCCGACCTACCAAGGAGACGTTTGTCCCTCTAGGGTTATTCACCACCCCTGGACCGGCTGGGCGATACCGGACCGGCCGGGCGCGCCGGCCGCTCAGCCCTACATGCCGCCGAGGCGGAGACCGACGTTGATCACCTCTTCGATGGGGCCGTTGAGGTTCAGGTCCAGGGTTACGGGTACCTTGCCGTTATTCCCCTGGCCGGTCAGGTTGATCTTCGCGCCGGGTGTCCCCGCCTGCTGGCCGGTGAACTCCAGGCGGAAGACGTCCAGGCGGAAGTCCTCCAGTGCCTTCTCCGCCTGCTGCAGTTCCCCGAAGGCGGGGTTGTCGGCGGGCACGGCCGAGGTCAGCCAGCCGTTCGACTGCAGGCGCAGACTGCCGGGCTGGCCGGGTACGCTGTAGAGGTAGCCGTTGGCGTAGGTCAGGCGACCGTTGTGATAGGAGATCGGGAGCTTGCCGTTCAGAACGCCGTTGCCTTTGGCCTTGAAGCCCTTGACCAGGTTCAGGGCGCTGATGAAGTCGACATTCTCGGCGAACAGCACCAGGTCGAAGTCGAGATTCCGGGGGTTCAACTGCAGCGCCTGGGTGTGCACCTGGCCGCCGCACCAGTTCAGCTCGCAGCGCAGCAGGCTGAACGACTCCGGGCCGTCCGCCGCGAAGACGAGCTGACCGCCGTCGATGATGACGTCCTGAACCGTCGCCGCCGTGAAGCGTAGCGCCTGGAACGGCGCCGTCCGCGCCTGCAACGCGTCTTCGAACCGCAGATCCGCCTCGAGACCTTTGACCGTGAGTTTCTGCTGCGGCCAGGTCAGTTCGCCGTCGCTCAGGCGTACCCGGCACGGGGTCCGCAGGCCTTGGCGGTCGAGGACCACGTCGCCCTCGACGGCCAGAGTGCCGGCCAGGCACAGGCCCTTGAGGGCCGGCAGCCGCGGGTACCAGCTCTCGTCGCCCTGGATGGGCAGGGGCGGCACCACATAGTGCAGTGCCAGGGCCAGGCCGTTGCTCCAGTCGAGGCTCTGGGTGAAGCCGATGGTCACGGCGGGAGCCGTGCACACCAGTTCGCCCTCGAGGCGCAACGTCTGTCCGACCGCCGTGCTGCGACCCTGGAGGCCGCTCGCGGCGAAGGCGCCGAAGGCGATGGGTCCCGTGCTCAGACGGCCACCCTCGGCAGCCTGGTCAGAGCCTTCGCGCAGGCCGTCGGCAGGACTCCAGGCCAGCGGCAGATCGAGGTTGATCGCGCTGCACTGCAGGCCATTCGCCAGGCGCAGGTTGCCGCCGCGCAGCTCGCACTGACCCTCGACCTGCGGGCGGGCCGGGGGCGTCGTGCCGTCCGGCGCCGCCGCCGGCGTGGTGGTCTGCGGCCAGGCGCAGTGCAGCGCGTCCAGCCTGACGGTCAGGGTGTCTGCCGCCAGGGTGGCGCCTCGGACGTCAGCTGTCAGCGCGCTCGCCGCGACGCGGCCCGCCACGGTGACGCCGCGCGCGTCTGCCGTGAGTTGACCGTTGCCACCCAGTACCGCGGCGGCCTGTACCCCGGGCGCCGTCAGCGCCAGCCGTCGTGCGGGCAGCGCGAAGGTCCCGCTGCCGTGCCAGGGCGCTGCCGAGGGCAATGCCAAGGCCGCCGTCAGCTCCAGCGGCAGGGTGGCGCTGGACACCTGCAGGCCCGCGCCGAGCGTCGCCACGGCGACCTCCGGCAGCACGCTGAGGGTCGCGGCCACCATGGCCTCGAGGCCAGCCGTCTGGCGCTGAATACGGCCGTCGAGGCTGACGGCTTGCACGCCCAGCCGGTTGCCGGCCGGGCTGGCGTCGAAAGTAGCGTTGACCCACAGATCCCCCAGCATCCCCACGGCACGCGCCCGGCCCGTCCACGAGCCCAGGGGCGCCGTGTCCAGGCGGCTCACGTCCAGGTGGAGGTCCAGCCATGCCGTTGCGGGCGCCGTGAGGCCCTGCGCCGTCAGCCGCAGTTGCGCCGTTCCCTGGACCAGGCTGCCCAGGCGGACGTCGATGGTGTCGATCGCACACTCGAGGGTGTCGTCGTGCCAGGAGCCGTGGCAACGGAAGGGCTCGACGACGCGCGTCCCGACCGCGATGGCCTCGCTATCCACGGTGAAGGTCACCCGCGGCCGCCGCAGGTCCGGTCCGGCCTGCACGGCGACGATCGCCGTGCGCAGACGCAGCGGGAAGGCCTCGCCGGGCACCTCCAGATTCGAGATCACGGCCTCGGCGTCCAAGCCGCTGCAGGCGTAGTTGCTGAGCTCGAGCTGAGCCCGGAGTGCGGCGGTACCACTGGCGCCGACCAGGGCGTCTGGGACCGGTATCCCGACCCGCGCCGCAGCCTGCAGCCAAGCGCCCAGATCCAGGCGCTGGCAGTCCACGGTCGCCGTCCCCGTTCCCGTCTCCAGGGCGAAGACGGTCTGCGCGACCACGGGCGCGCCGCAGACCCAGGCCACGGCCTGGACCCGGGAAGGGCCGGTGCCCGCCAGGTGCGCCGTGCCCTCGAAGGGCAGGCTCACCACCTCGCCAGCCGCTTCCAGCTCGAGCTGCGAGCTGCGCACCGTGAGCGTCGGGTAGGCGCTGGGAGCGCCGCCAGCCGGCAGCATCCGCAGCGCCTCGGCCAGGGCCCGGCGCAAGGTCGCCTGGGCGCTGGGCACCCAGGTCCCGTCGCGGCGTGTCAGCCGCAGGCGCAGGCCGACCACCTCCACCGCATCCACCTGGTAGTGCCGCAGCCGCGCGGGCTGGTAGCGCAGCACGACGCTGGTCGCCCGCACCACGCCATCCTCGCCGCTGATCGCCACCGGTCCCAGCGTCGCCTGATCCCAGGAAATGGCCTGCACGCCGATGGTGATGCTCCCCAGGCCACGGCGTGCAAGCTCGCGGGCGATGGCCTGTTCCAGCAGCCAGGGCAGGCATACGGCCAGAACCAGCGCCAGGCCCAGGCACCCCACCAGCAGGCCGCCCAGCAGCAGGGCGGCGAGGCGCCGACCGCGGCGCCACCATGTGTCCCTTCGCGTCATCCCTTCTCCACTCGTCGTCGCCCCCGCGCCGGGGGGAGGGGTGAAAAGCGCTGCGTACGAACTATACTAGACACTATGGATCAGAACAGCCAAGCCGGCGGTCCTCAACCCCTGCCGCCGCCCCTACCCCTGGCGCCGCCATTCGTGCCTCGGTGCCCGGTGGCGCCGGCGCCGCGTCGTGGTGGGCGGCGCTTCGGCTGTCTGCTGGCTGTCGTCCTGACGGTGGTCTGCGCCGGTATCCTGGCGGTGCTGCTGCTGCGCGGCCTCTTCTCCGGCGCCACCGCGACCGTCATGTCCAGTCTCGGCGCGGTTGACGGCGACGAGCGCCGGGTGGTGGAGGAAACGATCAGCGGTTCCCGGCTCGAAACCGAGAACAAGATTGTGGTCGTCGACGTCAAGGGCGTGATCATGTCTGACGGCGGCTTCGATATGGCGGGCAGCCGGCGCATCGCCTACGAGTTGGCGGCGGCGCGGAAAGACCCGCGGGTCGTCGCCATCGTCCTCGATATGGACACGCCTGGCGGTGAGGTTACCGCCAGCGACGAGATCCACCGCGAGGTACGTCTCTGCCGCAAGGCCAATCTGCCCGTCGTCACCTGCATGCGCAGTCTCGGCGCCAGCGGCGGCTACTTCATCGCGGCGGGCAGCGACTGGATCGTGGCTAACCGGCTGACCATCACCGGCAGCATCGGCGTGATCATCAGCACGACCAACTACACCGGTCTGTTCACGAAGATCGGGCTCGAGGCCGAGGTCTTCAAGTCCGGCCAGATGAAGGATATGCTGCGCGGCTCGCGGGAACGGACCGATATGGAGCGCGCCTACGTCCAGGGCCTGGTCGACAGCACCTTCAGCGAGTTCGCCACCGTGGTGGCCAACGGCCGCAGCCGTTACGACAGCGCCGAGGACGTCATCGCCTCGGAGTTCGGCGATGGCCGCATCCTCTCCGGGGCCGACGCCTTCAAGCTCGGCCTCGTGGACCAGATCGGCTACTTCGAGGACGCCGTGGACAAGGCCAGGGAGCTGGCCCGGACGCCGCTGGTGAGAGTCGTGCGTTACCGCCGGCCCATGCGCCTGACCGATCTGCTGCTGGGCATGCGCGCCGAGTCCCGCCTGAGCCTGCGCTCGCTGCTGCCGGTCGAGGCCCAGGCTATCCAGCCCGGCCGCCTCTACTTCCTCATGCCCGGCCTGCTGCCGTAGGCGCGCCAGCTAGATGCGCAAGGCCGACCTCCTTGCCGCCGTCTGTGCCGGCCTGCTGGTAGAAGCCACGGTCGAGCGGGCCGAATCCGTGCTGATCCCCGCGGACCTGCCGTTGCTCCGCGTTTGGCTCCAGGACGCCCAGCCCTGATCGCGGGGCGTGCGGCTGGACTTGAGAGGTTGTGAAGGAATGCCCGTCAGGCTGTTCACAAACCACTTTCCGCGGTCCCGTCAGGCACGATCCCGATACCGACCCCGCCCCCGATTTCCTCACGGCTTCTGACTGGCTGGCGAAGCGCACGACTCGGGCGATAGTAGGAGTCGTCCGACCCGCCGCGCGGCGGGTGCTGGCGGACTGTTGCTCATCAGGGAGTGCTCATGTCCGAGGCCCTCTCCACGGTCAAGACCCTTCTGCGGGAGCTGTTCCAGTTCGGCTGTACCGGCCTCGACTTCGGCATCTACCGCAGCGCGAGGTCGCCGAGGAACCGCAGGTTCTCCCACACCGCGGCGTCGATCACCGCCCCGCGCGTCAGGGAGGGCGTGATCCATGTATGACTCGGTTCAGGAGTTGCTGGCGAAGATCCGGCTCGGCGAAGATTCCACCATCGAGCTGAAGAGGGTCCACTTCAGGCCCAACGGCGAGGTCTCGGGGCCGGATGCAGCCTCTCTCGCCGACGAGTTGGCCGCCTTCGCCAACTGGCATGACGGCGTCCTGCTGCTGGGTGTAGACGACAAGACCCGCGAAGTGCTGGGAATCCCGGTCGAGCGCCTGGATGTGGTGGAGACGTTTGTGCGGAATCTCTGCAATGACCGGGTGAAGCCGGCCTTGCCCCTGACGATCCTGCGTATCGAGTTGCCAGACAGCTCCGGCGCCCTGCATCCGGTCCTCAGAGTCGAGGTGCCGCGCAGTCTGTTCGTGCATCAGAGCCCTGGCGGTTACCTCTACCGCCTGGGGAGTTCAAAGCGGCAGATGCCGCCGGACCTGCTGGCGCGCATCTTTCAACAGCGCAGCCAGGCGCGGCTGATCCGCTTCGAAGAGCAGGCGGTGCCGAGAACATCCTTCACCGACCTGGACCCGGAGCTCTGCCGACGCTTCGCGATGCGTTCCACAGAGGATCTGGCGACTACTCTGCTCAAGCGGAATCTCCTGGTCAGGGAAGAGAATGGGCACGTCGCCGCCTCGGTTGCAGGCGTGCTCATGTGCTGCCGGAACCCGGAGAGATTCCTGCCCAGTGCTTACATCGAAGCGGTTGCATACCGCGGCACGGTCCAGGACTCGGATCACCAGAACGATGCCGCCCGCATCTGCGGCCCGTTGGACGAACAACTCCGGCACGCCATGGTGTTCTTCCGCCGCAATCTCGTCATCGCGGCGCGCAAGACGCCGACTCGCGAGGACCTGCCGCGTTTCAGCGAGCGGGCGGTGTTCGAGGCCATCGTGAACGCTGTGGCGCACCGGGACTACTCTATCCACGGGTCGAAGATCCGCTTTTTCATCTTCGCCGACCGGCTCCAGGTGTTCTCCCCGGGGGCCTTGCCGAACACGGTGACGGTGGAGACGATCTACCTGCGCCAGGCAACGCGGAACGAGCTCGTCACGTCACTGCTGGCCGACTGCCCGGTCCCGACCGAAGCTGGGGACGTGAAGCGGGTGGCGTACATGGACAAGCGTGGCGACGGCGTGCCGATCATCTTCGCGGAGAGCCAACGACTGGGTGCGGCGCCCCCGCGTTACCAGGTCTTGGATGAGAGCGAGTTGCTGCTCACTCTCTTCGCCGCACCAGCACCTGAAGGGCTGGCATAACGGCACCCGAGGGCAAACAGAAGGCGAGACACATCCTTCCCTTCACCCAGGCGCGGGCCGCGGAGGCAGTCCGTGCGTTGTTCCTGCCGCCGGGGCCGCCAGTGGGTCTCTGAGCAGCGGGGTCAGCGTGTCTCGGCCCCCTGAGGTCACGTGGGTTGCTGCGCCGGGCTGACGGCCTCAGGCGTAAGCGCCGTAGCGGCGGGCAGCGGCGTACATCGCCAGCACATTCTCCGTTGGCGAGTTGTCCTGGAGTTGGTGCGTCGGGGCGAAGCAGTAGCCGCCGCCGGGCATCAGGGTCTCGAGGGTCTGGCGGCAATCCGCCTCGACCTCAGCGACGGTGCCGAAGCTGACCGGGCCGGCGGTGCTGATGCAGCCGTGGAAGGCCAGGCGCCCGCCGAAGTGGTCCTTGAGGTAACGCGGTGACATGTTGGTCGCCTCGGGCTGCAGCGTATCGACACCGGTCACGCCCATCTCGATGAAGTCCTCATAGACCCAACTGCTGGAGCCGCAGGTGTGGATGACCACCGGCAGGTCGAAGTGCTTCGCCAGGTCGATGTACAACTGATGGATGGGCCGCAGGTGGCGCCGATAGAGGGGCAGGCTGATCAGCGGGCTGTGCTGGGTGCCGAGGTCCTCGCCCATCCAGAAGACATCGAAACCGCCCTGGGCGGCCTCGATGGTGCGCCGCGTGATCTCGACCAGGGCTTCCGCCCGGCGCCGGATCAGCAGCAGCCCGGCGGGATCGTCCGTGGCCAGGTCCACCAACACCTGTTCCATGCTGCGCATCATGCCCGTGGCGTTGATCACGTCGCCATGCCCGGCCCCACCCACCACCACGGCGTACTCGCGCTGGGCGCGACAGGCCGCCGCCACGGTGCTGTAGTCGAAATGGTCGGGATTGGGTATCGGCCAGGCGGCAACCTGTTCCAGCGTCGCCTCGCGTAGGGGAAAGTCGCAGAAGTCCCAGTAGCCACCGCTGCCGTGCTCGATCCAGCGCCGCCGGATGCCCCAGTCGTCCACCAACACGCCGCGCTCGGGGATGTCCGCGTGCAGCTTCGGTCCCGTGTAGCCCGCCCCCACCCCGCGGAAGTCGACGCCCAGCGCCCGCAACAGGCCTTCGTGGTCACCCGGCTGCAGGCCAAAGTGCTCCTTCAGGCGGCCGTCAATGCCAGGATTGGCAGCGTAATTCACCGGCACGCGGTCGGCCTCAGCCAGCGCCAGCGTGGTCAGCACCCGTTCCTTCGACGAAAACGTCTTCATGCCGTCCGCTCCTCCTGCAGCTACCCCGGCGAATACCGCTGGACCCGAAGGCGCGGCCAGAGCCGACACCGGGCTTCACCGTAACACCGCGACCGCCGTGGAGCAACGTCGACCAGATGACCGTTCAGGGGGTAAAAAGGTAACACCCCGGCAGGTCGGGAAGAGAGGAGAGAGGAGGAAGGGAGGGATGACGCTGCCGGGGTATTAAATTGTCAAGTTCGGGTGAACTTATCTGCTTGCTGGCTTACTATCGTGCTCACCTGTAGCTTTACTAGTGAATCAGACCGGAAAAACTTTGGCGGGTTGCACGGGAGGGCACTTTTTTCCGCGTTCAGCGGGCGCGGGGATGGAACTGCCGATGCAGTTGGACGAGGCGGCTGTGGTCGACATGCGTGTAGATCTGGGTCGTGGCGATATCGGCATGGCCGAGCATCTCCTGGATGACACGCAGGTCGGCGCCGCCCTGGAGCAGGTGGCTGGCGAACGAGTGGCGCAGCATGTGCGGGTAGACGGGGCGCTGGATGCCGGCGCGCCGGGCGGCATCACGGACGATGGCCCAGATGCGTTCGCGGGTCAGGGGGCGCCCGCGGACGGAGAGGAACACCGGGATGGCGCACGCGGAGGTGTCGAGTTGCGGCCGGACCTCGGTGAGGTACGCCGTGAGCGCCTCGCGGGCCGGGACGCCGAGCGGGACGAGGCGCTCTTTGTTGCCCTTGCCGCTGACGCGGATGTAGCCCTCGTGCAGATGGAGGCCGTCGACGCGCAACGTCGCCATCTCGCTGACCCGCAGGCCCGTGGCGTAGAAGGCCTCGAGGAGGGTGCGGTTGCGGCGTTCGAGCGACGTGCTGCCGGTGTAGGCGGCGAGCAGCGCTTCGACCTCCGGCAGGCTGAGGAAGCCCGGCAGGATGCGGCCCAGCCGCGGGCCGGCCATGACCTCGGTGATATCGCTGGGCAGGACCCGCTCCTGGACCAGGTAACGGAAGAAGACCTTGATCGAGACCAGGCGCCGGGCCAGGGTGGCAGGCTGCAGACCCTCATCCTGGGACTGTTCGAGGTAGTCGAGGATGTCGTCTCGGCTCAAGCACTCCGGGTCGGTCACGCCACGGGCCGCGAGTCGGCCAATGAAGCCCGCCAGATCCGCGCCGTAGGCGGCCACCGTACGCGGCGACAGGCCGCGTTCGAGGGCAATGTAGTTGCGGAACTCGTCGAGCAGTCGCTGCACATGCAAAGAACGCCTCAGGCCCTCGCCGGATTGGCTGCCAAGGCGGCGTTGTGCTCTGGATTTCCCACGAAGGTGCATTACGTTGCCGGCATACGCGGGATGGCCTCGACATCCGGCATGACGTTACCGCCAAGGCCCTTGAGCGAGGACGAACCTATGCAGGAATGGGTGCAGAAACTCTTGGCGGTGCAGGAATTGGACCTGCGCCTGGATAAGCTCCGGGAACAGTTGAAGTCCGTCCCCGAGGAACAGGCCAAAGTGGCCCGTATGCTGGGAGCCGACGAGGCTGTGCTGACCCAGGCCAAGGACGGCCTCAAGACGATCGAGAAAGAGCTCAAACAGTTCGAACTCGAGGCAGACGGTCTGCGGGCCAAGAAGGCCGACTTTCTGACCAAGTCTGCCATGATTAAGAGTAACGAGGAGTACCGCGCCGCCCTGCACCAGGTCGAGCAGTGCGACAAGCATATTGCCGATATTGAGGATCGTGAGCTTGCCGTCATGGGCCGCCTCGAGGCCGCGCGGGCGACGGTTGCCGCCGCGGCCAAGCGTCTCGAGGCCACCAAGCAGCGCGCCAAAGAGATGAGCGCCGACCTCGACACCCGCCTGGGTAACTCGAAGGCGCAGATTGCGAAGCTTGAGGCCGAGCGCCTGCCGACCCTGGTCGGGATCGACCCTGGCACCATCCGCCGCTATGAGCGTCTGCGCGCCAGTCCGGCCCGCATCAACCATCCCGACCACCGGGCTCTGGTGCCTGTGCGCGATGGCGTCTGCTGCGACCGCTGCCGCATGAACCTCACCGCACAGACCCGTATGAACACCCGCAAAGGTATGCCCGTGCCCTGCGAGAACTGCGGTACGATGCTCTTCCACGAGGGCTGACCCGCCGCGCCGCCCCGCCCCTTTCCCGGAGGCCAAAGTCGCCATTCGACGCGGCCCAGGGACTGCGGTTCCCTCCGAGCGATGTTCCCATGAGTAGCGCAGCGGACACGGGTCCAACCCTTGGTGCCTCCCGGCCTCCGAGCTTCCTGGAGACCTACTTTGCCCATCGCCTGGTGTACGCCTGGGAACTCCCGAGCGTCATGCGCAAGCATATCTACACCGGGACGATGGGGAACATCTGGGCGACGCTGATCGCCGGCATCTTCTTCGTCTACTTCGGCACCACGGTGGGCGTCACCGAGTTCGAGTGGAGCGTGATGGCTGGGCTGTCATCCTGGCTGATCTCTGCGCAGATCGTGTCGGCGATTCTCACCGAGCGGACCGGGAAGCGCAAGCTGATCTGGTTCCTGTTTGCGGTCGCCGAGCGCACCCTGCGTCTGGCCGGAGTCCTCGTGGCGCTTTGGCTGTGGTCACATGGCAGCCGCTGGACCCCGGTGGTTCTGATCGCCGCTGTCTGCCTGGCGAACTTCTTGGGTACGATGTCCAGTCCGCCCTGGCTGTCCTGGCTGGCCGACCTCATCCCCGAGGACGAGCACGGGACGTTCTACGGGCGGCGCTCGGCGTGGATCGCGGTCGGGGTGGTGGCGGTGGTCATCCCCTCGGGCTTTCTGATCGACCGTATCCCGGAGGCTCACAAACTGCAGGCTGTCGTCTGGGTCTTCGTCGGCGCCACGCTGATCGGCCTGGTCGACCTGCTGATCCACGGCACGCTGCCGGAACCGCCCATGGAACTGGCGCCCCGGACGCACGTGTTGCAGGCGATGTTGGCGCCGCTGCGCGACCGTGCCTTCCGGCCCTGGCTGGTGTTCAACGCCTGCTGGACGTTCGCCATGACCATCGGCGGCGTGTTGGCCACCATCTACTTCGTCGAGAACCTGGAGATCAAGAGGAACTTCCTGGGTGGCTCGATCGTGATCACCGCGGTGGCGCTGCTGGGCAGCATCATCACCGGGCACTGGACCGGGCGCCTGGTGGATCGGCTGGGGCCCAAGCGGATGCTGTTCTGGGGCCACCTGGTGTGGGCCAGCCTGCCGCTGTTCTGGATTCTTGCCACGCCGGCCAGCGCCCTGGCTTGGCTGGCTGCGGCCAGCCTGGTGGGCGGCACTTCCAGCACCGCCGCCAGCACCGCGTCCAACAAGTTCATCACGCGCTTCCCGCCTGCCGAGAAGCGCGCCATGTACTGCGCCCTCTCCAGCAGCATCGCCAACCTCGCCGGGGGAGTTGGCGTCATCGTCGGTGGCCTGATCATCAAAGGCTTGCACGACTGGCATGTCCAGCTCGGCGGCTGGACCTTCGGCGGCTTCCATGTCACCTTCGTCGCCTCGTCGGCCCTGCGCTTCCTCGCCGCCATCTTCCTCATCCGCAATATGCCCGAGCGGACCGCGCTCGGCTGAGCGGCCCCGGCCGGGGTCGGGTACCGGCACCCCGCAGGCGTTGAGACGAAGGGGGTGCCGACGTTGCGGCTGCCTGACCGTATCGCCATAGAGGCAGGTCTCACGCTCCATGGCCGGCCGGTAGCGCCGCAGCGGCAACCCGATGGCACCTACAGTCTGCCGTACCAACTCGCGGGAGGCGGGACCGTCCTGTTATCCAGGAACGCCTCGTGGAACTGCTCGAACTGAAGGCCGGGATGGCTTCTTTAGGGTAAGGTCTGATGATCCACAACCAATTCTTCTAAAGTATGTTAAAGAACGGCTTCTCGATAACTAGGAAACTCACGCTAGGCACACTACTGTGCTCCTGAGGACACGAGAAAAGTGCAAGACAGACGCGGGAACCCTTTGAGCGCCGCCGCCACCGGGGGATCCTGTAAGAACGGCACCGGACCAACTCACCGCTAAAGTCAGATTAGAGGACTGACCCGCCCCACCCCGCTAAAGTCAGATTAGAGGACTGACCCGCCCCACCAAACATCGGAACTCGCGCAATGATATCCGCAACGCCATCAGGAAGACGCACAAGTTTCCAGGGCAAACGCGTACCTACTCAGTGTGCAGTTCTGGCATGCCTGACACTCCTGTTCACATGCACCTTGTTCTCCCACGCGGAGGACGAGACGGTGCTCCGGATGCAAAATGGGAAACTCGATACTGCTGCTGCGATGGAACGGGCACGGCACGGTGAACCTGATGAGTTGCTACACATCACTCGGATGGTGGAGAAGCAGCCAAACCTCCTTCCCTCCCGCAAGTCGTTGAACCAGTATCACCAGTACCTTCTGGATGAGAACATTTTCATCCAGTGTTTTGCGGTTCAGGTGCTCTCCGGTTTGAAGGACAAATCGAGCGCTGAGCCGTTGAGACAGTTCATACTGGACACCGAGCGCCGCCGCGGATACGCTGACGCACTCGGGGAAAAGGAGAGAGCTGCAATGGAATCTGCCAGCGCCGCCGCACTTGCGGCGCTTGGCGAGATAGACGAAGGCAGTTCCGTCACCATAGAACTCTTGGCCAGCCTACTGAGACATGACAGGCCCATGGAGTGGGGCGGCGGCGTGGCGCACAGCGCGCTGGCCAAGAAGGGTCGCGCTGGCTTGCGTGCTTTGCTAGATGAGGCCGCCCAACCGTTGGACCGCAATCAGAAGGAGTTCCTCCGTCCCGCGGTCGCAAGTATCAAGGACCCTGAGCTTGCGGTGGATCTGTACGCCTGCTGCAAGGACCCGAAATACCATGAAGTGGCCCGCAAAGCCGCGCTCTGGTCTCTTGGGGAAATGGCCAAGCAATCTCCCGACATTGAACAGATGGTGATCAACATTGCCGAGGACGAGCAATCGGACCTTCGATCAATGGCGATAGGGCGCCTTGGATACGTTGGCTCTACTCGCGCACGGAACACGCTGCTCAAGCTTGGGAAGACGTTGCCCCAGGAAGCGCACGCAGTGCGAGCCGCACTCCTGGCGTGCAACACCACCGATCAACTGCCAGCCGTGGTTGAGGCATTTCTCTCCTCAAAGACTCTGCCTGACGAGAGGAGTCGGCTGTGGGGGTTATTGGAGGGGAGAACCAACGCTGAACTCCTTCCCTACGAGAGACAACTAGGTGATTGTCTAAGAGTCTGTGACGTGAACGGTGTTCCTGTCAACCACCTGCGTGTTGCCGTATGGGCTAGACTCTTCTCCTTGACGAAGAATCACTACCCGGTCGAACTCGATTTCAGTGATGAGCAGTGTTTTCAACGTGTTGCTACACGCATCATCAGTTGCCTTAGGAGTGAATTGGATCAGCGATACTCCGGGACGGGTAAGTATTCCTACGTTCAACTGAAAGCGATGGCTTTGGAAGAAGCAAAGACGTTCATCACAAAATGGGGTGGGGAAAGGAAGGAAGTGAAACCATGAGAGACGTGGTCCGGTGCCGTGGTCCGGTGCCGTTCCCACTTGGTCCGGTGCCGTTTGGTCCGGTGCCGTTCCCACGGAAGATGCTTGGTGAATTTGGTCCGGTGATGGTCCGGTGCCGTTCCCACGGAAGATGCTTATGGTCCGGTGCCGTTCCCACGGAAGATGCTTGGTGAATGGATGTTACCGCACCCGGAAGCATGGCAAACCGCCTTGCACGCCTTTTACGGTGGCCGAAATCGTACCTGCTGATCCCAGGTCCGCTGTGCGTCCTGCCCTTCCCGGCTGGGCGGAAGCCGGGTGCAGGTCATGGTCCGGTGCCGTTCCCACGGAAGATGCTTGGTGAATGGATGTTACCGCACCCGGAAGCATGGCAAACCGCCTTGCACGCCTTTTACGGTGGCCGAAATCGTACCTGCTGATCCCAGGTCCGCT
>CAILUI010000084.1 GCA_903837355.1 uncultured Victivallales bacterium | reverse complement strand
GGCCGGTGTCCTGAGCAACGACAGCGATGTCGATGGCAACCCGCTGACGGCGATCCGGGTCAGTGACCCCCTGCACGGCACGCTGACGCTCAACGCCAACGGCTCGTTCACCTACGCGCCAGTGGCTCTGTACAGCGGCAGCGACAGCTTCAGCTACAAGGCCAACGACGGCACCGTGGACTCGAACACGGTGACGGTCAGCCTCAGCGTCAGCTCAGTCAACCAGGCGCCGGTGGCGTTCGCTGACGCCTACAGCACGCTGGAGGACACGACGCTGATCGTGCAGTTGCCTTCCGGCGTCCTGAACAACGACACTGATGTCGATGGCAACCCGCTGACGGCGGTCAAGGTCAGCGACCCGCTGCATGGCACGCTGACGCTCAGTGCCAACGGCTTGTTCATCTACTCGCCCACCCTCGGCTATCACGGCAGCGACAGCTTCAGCTACAAGGCCAACGACGGCACCGTGGACTCGAATGCGGCGACAGTCACTGTCAGCGTCAGTGCCGTCAACCACGCTCCGGTGGCGGTCGCTGATGCGGTCACCACGCCGGAAGACACCCGCGTCAACATCGCGGTGTCGGCCAATGACACGGACGCGGACGGCGATCCGCTGACCATCATCGGGACGACCGCCCCGCGGCACGGCACCGTGCTGGTCAACCCCGACGGCACGATCCTCTACACCCCGGAAGCGGACTACTTCGGGCAGGACTCGTTCACCTACACGATCGGTGACGGGCAACCCCCGACGGGCAGCGTCCGCAGCGTCCGCGGCATCCGCGGCGCGGCTCGCCAGCCCAGTGCGCGCAGCAAAGCCACCGATTCCGCCACGGTCACGATCACGGTGACCCCGGTCGAGGATGGGCCGCGGTGGTACCCGCACATCCCCTGGGCTCCGGTGAGCATGGGCAATGGCAACGACTACGAGTGGTACAACTTCGAACTCTGGGACGGCGTGCCGGATGCGTTGGGTGCCCACAAGGTTCTGGAAACCAACGTTCACGGCTTGGCGATGACGACGGCCGAGGAGTACTTCATGGCCGGTTCGGACGGGCTGCTGCCGGGGACCTACCAATGGCGTTACCGCACCTGGGTTCCCGAGACCGACATCTATGGCACCGCCTGGCGGCCCGGCAGCGGTGGGCAGACGCTGACCATCGAGTACGGTCTTCCCGCCCTCCCGACGGGGCTGACCTGCGAGCCGAATCCGGGCGCCTCCGGCAATCTCACCCTCTCGTTTGTTGCCGGCAATGCGCAGGGCTATGACCTGGAGATCTCTGGCACCCTGCCACAGAACAACCAGGTGCTTCATGGTGCGTACTTCATGCCTGGCGCCGACCGCGTCGTTCCCTACGACTGGGTCACCTCGCGTGCGGTCACCCTGGCCGGTCCCGATACCTGCACGTGGCGGATTCGCGGCTTCAACCCCTCGGGCACCTCGGCCTGGAGCCGCGGCCCGGACATCACCGTCGGCGGCGGCCCGCGGGACCCCATGCCTGAGGTCCCAGACTACCGCACCATGCGGCCGGTGGATGCGTGGGTCGTCACCGCGCTGGAGGGCACCTCGTCCATCGCCTTCCAGTGGAACTCGGTACCCGGTGCGGCCGGCTACCTGGTCTATCTGTCCTCTGCCTCCGGCGTCCCGATCCTGAACTACATCGATGTCGGCAATGTGACGCGAGTCGACAGCATCGAAGGGACCCGCATCGCACTCCCGCCGGGGAACTACGTGTGGTGTCTGCTTGCCTACAACGCTGCCCAGCCGCGCGAGTACGGGGGCTGGAATCACTCCTCGCGTACCCCCACACAGGAATCGCCGATCTTCTTCCAGGTGATCGCCGACCTCAGAGCCCCGACCATCACGTCCGCCTTCCGCGACGAGGCCGCCAACACCGTCCGCATCGGCTGGGTCGGCACCGCGCCGGCCACGGTTGACCTGTTGCTGTTCTACAGCGCCGCTGCCAGATGGCTGGACATCCGCAATCAGCCGGTGACCGCAACCGGGGAGAGCACCGGCATCGTGACTCTTGGCCAACACGCCTGGGGACCCGGCGCCAACTACCTCCTGCTGACCGGCAAGACGGCCACGGGAACGGCGGGACCACGAAGCCGCCTGTTCCTGCTGCCGTAGGCGAAGGGAACTGTCGTGAGCCCCTCTGTATGGGGGCTCACGGCCTCGGTACGTGGGTGAGTTGAGACCAGAAAGACAGGAGTGCATCAACATGAAGACGTGGGTACAGGCATTGACTGGGGTGGCGCTGGTGGTCCAGGCCGGCGTCGCTGGGGCGGGCGAGAGCGCCTGGTCGCTGCGCCTCGGAGCCAGCTACCGAGACTTCGACGACGTGAGCTTCGAGGCCTCCGGTCTGCGCAACTGGGAGCGCTCCAACAGCGCTGGGCCGTACGGCGTGCAGAACATTACGACGGCGCCCGGGAACCCCATTCTCGCACCCGTGATCCTGGATTCGGTTCGTTGGGACGGCGGTTCGAGCAGTATCGACAGCAGCGACAAATGGGCCCCCGTTCTCGGCTTCCGCTACGATCTGACCCGGCCCTGCTGGGCGCGACTGGCGCTGGTGGGCAATGCCCAGTACTACCGCCTGAGCACCGACGCCGGAGCCAGCGGCAGTGCGGTGGCGCCCAATGGCTTCGACGTCCAGCAGCACCAGTACTTCGTGACCGACACCCAGGGCACACTCACCCCGGGAGCGGTGCTGGTGGGCGGACCCATGCCCGGAACCAGCTTCTCGGCCCGCAACCAGTTCGATATGGACCTGTACGTGCTGGACATCGGACTGGAGGCGCGGGCGACGGTGTCCCGGGTCAACTTCAGCCTTGCGGTCGGTCCCACGCTGACCATCGCCGATGCGGAGTCCAGCCAGATGGAGCAGGCCACGTGGGCGTCACAGGGCCCGGGCCTCGCCGCCGGGGGCTACTCCCAGGACCGCAGTGACTCCGCCACCGATGCCCTGCTCGGCGTCTACGGCGCCCTCGGCGTCAGCGTCGATATCACCCCGTCCTGGGCCATCGGCCTGGAGTATCGCTACGACTACGTTGGCGACGACGCCGGGACGGACCAGGCGGAGATGGACCTGTCCGGTTCCAGCGGCATCCTCAGCGTGACCTATCGTTTCTGATCCAGTATCCCAGTTAGACGTATCTCGAAGACCCGCAACCGGCGGGGGAACACCCCCGCAAACACAGAAGAATCGAGGGCGAAAGATGAAACGGAAAGCACTGTATCCCCTGACCCTGGCCGCCGCCGCGGTGGCCCTGTTCGCCTCTGGTGCGCCGCTGCGCGCTTCGGAGGCTGACGACCGCATCGAATCGTCCTTCAAGAAGACCTATGTCTACACGACGTATCTCAAGGATGACGCGGTCAAAGCCCAGGCCAAGGACGGCGTCGTGACGCTGACCGGTACCGTTGCCCTGGAGTCCCACAAGGCACTGGCCCAGGAAACCGTCGCCAGTCTGCCGGGGGTCACCAGCGTCGATAACCAGCTCGCCACCACTGCCGAAGCCGCAGCCGAGAACGCCGACGTCTGGATGGTCAGGAAGATCAAGCTGGCCCTGGTGTTCCACCGCAACGTCAATGCCACCAACACCACGGTCGAGGTCAAAGACGGCATCGTGACGCTGAAAGGCGAAGCCTCAAGTACAGCCCAGAAGGAACTGACCACCGAGTACGCCAAGGACATCGAAGGCGTCAAAGAGGTGAAGAACGAGATGACGGTGGCCGCAGTGCCGCAGCCGGCCGAACGCACTCCGGGCCAGAAGATGGACGATGCGTCCGTCACGGCCCAGGTCAAAATGGCGCTGCAGACCCATCGCTCCACCAGCGCACTGAAGACCAAGGTCGAGACGCGGGAGGGTGAGGTCACCCTGACCGGCATCGCCAAGAACGCGGCCGAGAAATCCCTCGTCACCAAGCTCGTTTCCGACATTCAGGGCGTGAGCAGCGTGAAGAACCAGATGACCGTCGAAGAGATCAAGACCAAGTAAGCCCGCGGGGTGGTTACCGGGGGGAGGGCGTGAACGCCACACCCGGTAGCCGGCCCAGGCACCACCACAGGAGCCGCGATGACCGGTCGAACCATACTGCTGATTGTCCTGATCCTCATTCTTGTGGACGCGCTGCCCTCCTGGCCCCACAGCCGGAGCTGGGGTTACTACCCGAGCGGCGGTCTGGGGCTGGTCGTCCTGATCTTGGTCGTGTTGTTTCTGCTGGGTCGGCTCTAGGCCGACCTTCGGTTACCGTCCCGATACCTTCCCAACAAGCCACGTGGAGAAACTGCCGATGAACAAGCTACTCGCTGGTCTGGCCGCGGTCCTGGTTTCAAGCACTGCCATCGCTGGAACCAAGGCCTTCAATCTCAGCATCACTCCGGAGATCGCCGTCTACGACCGCGGCGAAACGATCGAGGGCGTCACCCTCAGTATCTGGGGTGAGAACGAGCAGTCGTCACTGGCCCTCGGTATCGCCAACGGTACGACCGGCAACAGCGCCGGTCTGAGCCTGGGCATCCTGAACTACGCGGAGAACTATGGGGGGCTGCAGTGGGGACTGGTCAACTGCACGAAGGATGACTTCACCGGCTGGCAAGGCGGCTTCATCTTCGGGGTCCTCGGCAGTGTGGTGAACTATACCGGCGGCGCCATGAAGGGCCTGCAGTCGGGCCTGGTGAACTACGCGGGCAGTCTGAGCGGGGTGCAGATCGGCCTGGCCAACTACGCTGAGGATGTCGAGGCCGGGGTGCAGATCGGTATCGTCAACGCGATCCGCCAGAACACAGCCTGGTTCAGCCAGTTGCCCAACGAGTTGGCGCCGGCGATGATCCTCGTCAACTGGCGCTTCTGAGGACCCATGACAATGAGCAGCCAACGCATTCTTGGGGTCGTGTTGCTGGTGGTCGGAGTGGGCGTGCTGGTATTCGGCCTCAACGCCTCCCACTCGATTGCCGACCGGGTGAGCGATACCTTCACCGGCCGCTTCACGGAAGCCACGACCTGGTACATCATCGGTGGCCTCGCCGCGGGCCTGATGGGACTCTTGATGGTGACCTTTGGCGGCGGCCGTAACCGCGCTTAGTATCTGCGTCTGCGGTGATGGCTTCGTGGCCCCGGCGCGCCGGTAGACGGCGCGCCGGCCGCCAGCGAGCGTATGGCAACCCACGGTGCACCAGCCGCTCGGCTGGATGAGGAGTTCAATGAACTGCCGGTATACGATTCAGGTGGCTCTGGGAGCGGCACTGCTGCTCGGGCTTGCCCCCCAGGGATCCGCCGCCGCGATCCCGATCTCAGTGCTGAGATCGGCCGCCGACTTCGCGGTTCTGGGGGCCTCGACGGTGACCAATACCGGCGCGACCCTGCTCACCGGCTCGCCGACCGGCACCGCCAACCTCGGGCTCTGGCCTGGGACGTCAGTCACCGATGCGGGCCTGGTCACCTTCACCAATGGCGCAATCGTGGCGGGTGCGGCCGCTCAGCAGGCCCAAGCCGATGCCCTCCTTGCCTACAATGATCTGTCGGCCCGTCTCGGTGGCACCTTGACAGACCCGGATTTAGGCGGGTACCACGGCCTGACTGCGCTCGTCCCGGGTATCTATGATTTCGCCGAATCGGCTGCGATCACCGGGACGCTTGAGCTCAACGCGCAGGGCGCAGACGAAGCCTACTGGATCTTCCAGATCCCGTCCGCGCTCACGACCGCCAGCAACGCGAGCGTAAGGTTCATCAACCTCAACCCCTTGGGGAACCGCGGTGCCGATATCAACGTCTTCTGGCTGGTGGGCACCTCGGCCACGCTCGGCACCGACACGGCCTTTGCCGGGAACATCCTGGCCGAGACCAGCATCACCATGAACCATGGTGCCACGATTTTCAGCGGCAGAGCCTTGGCACTGGGCGGTGCGGTGACCATGGACAGCAACACCATCAACGTGGTGCCCGTTCCCGAGCCGTCCACGTTTAGTGCCCTTACCGTCGGTCTGGCCGTTCTCTGCGGTCGCAGCCGCCGGCGGCGGGAAGCCTGAGGGGCCGCGGCGTCAGCCCAGGGCCTCGGTCAGGGAGGCGAAGATCGCGAAGATCTTGTTGGCGCGCGTGATCTCCAGCACCAGCTTCACGCTGGGGCGGGGGCGGGCTAGCCGCACGTCGCCGCCGCGCGCCGTCAGGCGCCTGAGCACGCCGACCAGCGCCCCGAGTCCAGCGCTGTCGACGAAGGCCACTTCACCCAAGTCCACGACCAGACGCGTGACCTCGGGTTGGGACTCGAGCCAGGCAGTGGTCTGCTGACTGAAGGAGGCCACGGCGGCGGCGTCCAGCGAACCCGAGAGGGTAACGAGGCCCATGCCGTTCTTGAGTTCGAGGAGGAGTGCCATGCTGTGTCTCTTGTCCCTCTACTTCAGCGGGCCGCCGGGCGCGCGGACCGCCGCTTCTTGACCACGGGGGCGGCGGGGGATGCCGCGCTCTCGGCCGCCAGGCTCACCGGAACGGGCCGCAGGCGCCAGATCTCCTGCGCATACTCGCGGATGGCCCGGTCGCTGGAGAAGTAGCCGATCCGAGCCACGTTGAGCACGGCCTTGCGCCCCCACGCCAGGCGGTCCCGGAAGAGGTCGGATACGCGTTGCTGAGTGTCGACATAGCTGCGGAAATCCGCACAGTGGTAGTAGGTGTCTCCCCACTCGGTCAGCGTGCGCGCAATGTCGTCGAACAGCCCCGGCTCGCCCTGGTTGAAGTCGCCGCGCCAGATGGCCTGGACGACGCCGTGCAGCTCGCTGTCGCGTTCCAGCCACTCGGTCGGGCGGTAGCTGTGCTCCTGCGTCATCCGCTCAATCTCCTCGGCGCGATGACCGCAGACAAAGAAGTTGTCGAGCCCGACCGCCGCGGCGATCTCGATGTTCGCCCCGTCCCAGGTGCCGATGGTGAGTGCGCCGTTCAGCGCCAGCTTCATGTTGCCGGTCCCTGAGGCTTCCTTGCCGGCCGTGGAGATCTGCTCGGAAAGGTCCGCAGCCGGGATGATGACCTCCGCGAGCGAGACGTTGTAGTCCGGCAGGAACGCGACCCGCAGGCGGCCGCGTACATCCGGGTCGCGCTCCAGGACCTCACCCAGTGCGTTGATGAACTTGATGATGCGTTTGGCCATGTGGTAGCCCGGCGCGGCCTTGGCGCCGAAGACAAAGGTGCGCGGCACGATGTCCTGTGCCGGGTTCGCCTTTACACGCAAGTACAGGGCGACGATGTGTAAGGCATTGAGCAACTGTCGTTTGTACTCATGTAGGCGCTTGATCTGCACATCGTACAGTGAGTCCACGCTGACCGCGGCGCCGGTGCGCGTGGCGATGACGTTGGCCAGCCGGCGCTTGTTCTCCAGCTTCACCGCCAGGAAGCGCTCGACAAAGGCCGGATCGTCGGCCAGGGGCTCCAGGCCGCGCAACGCTTCGAGGTCGCGGGTCCAACGCGCGCCAATGGCCTCGCTGATCAGTGCCGCGAGGCGCGGGTTGCAGGCCAGCAGCCAGCGCCGTTGCGTGACGCCGTTGGTTTTGTTGCTGAAGCGTTCCGGCCAGAGCTGGGCGAAGTCGGGGACCAGGTGCGACTTCACCAGGTCGGAGTGGAGCTTGGCGACACCGTTGACGGAGTGGCTGCCGACGATCGCGAGGTTGGCCATGCGGACCTGCTTCACCGGCCCCTCTTCGATCAGCGAGAGCGCGCGGACCTTGCGGTCGTCGCCGGGATAGAGGTGGCGCACGTCATCAAGGAAGCGTCGGTTGATCTCATAGATGATCGAGAGGTGACGTGGGAGCACGCGTTCGAACAAGGGCACCGGCCAGCGCTCCAAGGCTTCTGGCAGCAGCGTGTGGTTGGTGTAACCGCAGGTCGGCACCGTGATCTCCCAGGCCTTCTCCCAGGGCAGGTCGTGCTCGTCCACCAGCACGCGCATCAGCTCCGCCACGGCCAGTGCCGGATGCGTGTCGTTGAGCTGGAGGGCGTTCTTGTCGGCGAAGTGGGTGAGGTCCCGGTGCCGCCGCAGGTGTCGCCGCGTGGCATCACGCACCGAGCAGGCTACCAGGAAGTACTCCTGGAGCAGACGGAGCTCTTTACCGGCGTGGGTATTCTCAGAGGGGTAGAGCACCTTGGTGATGGTCTCGGCCCAGTTTTTCTCCTCGACGGCACGCACGTAGTCGCCCTGATTGAAGACGTCGAGCCGAAACCCCTCCGCGGCCCGCGAATGCCAGAGCCGCAGGGCGTTGACCGTGTTGACGCCATAGCCGATGATGGGGATGTCGTAGGGCACGCCCTCGATCATCTGCCAGTCTACCCAGATCGGTTGGGCGCCGGCGACGCCGACGTCCTCCAGACGCCCGTAGGCCAGCACCGGCACGGTATCCTCGGGCCGCACGATCTCCCACGGGTAACCGAACTTCAGCCAGTCGTCGGGCCGCTCGGTCTGCCAGCCATTGGCGAAGTCCTGCCGGAACATGCCGTGTTCATAGCGCAGGCCGTAGCCATAGCCCGGGTACTCGAGGGTGGCGAGTGAGTCGAGAAAACAGGCTGCCAAGCGCCCCAGGCCGCCGTTGCCGAGGCCGGCGTCCGGCTTCAGAGCCAGCCACGGCTCCGCCTCCGGCACCAGGTGCGGCAAGACCTCGCTCACCGCGGTCTGCAAGCCCAGCGAGACGACGTTGTTCACCAGGAGGCGGCCGATGAGGAACTCCATCGACAGGTAGAAGACCTGTTTGGCGTCCTGGCTGGCATAGGTCCGCTCGGTCGCGATCATGCGCTCCAAGGCGAAATCGCGCACGGCATAGCAGAGGCACCAGAGCTTGTCGAAGTCCGATGCCGAGGCCAGGCTGCGACCGCGGGTGCGGTGCAGGTGCAGCTCAATGCGCTGGAGCAGGTCCGCGGCGCTCACTAAGGCGGTGTTTGATGGCGTCTCCATGACCATGAAAGTACAGCCTGTAGGCGCAGATAGCAACGCGCGTGCAGCCACGCGCGTAACCGGCCAGCGGATGGGGAGCGCGCTCAGCGGGGACTCGCTAAAGCTCGGGGAGAGCTTCCGCCCGAGGGCGGGACTCCGGCCGGAGGCGGCCCATCGAGTCGGAGTACCGCGTTCACGCGGCAGCTCTCCGACGGCTTCAGCCGCGCGTGCTGCCATAGCCACCCCATCCACTGAGAAGTTGTGAAAGAATGCCCGCCTTGCCGTCCACAAGCCACTGTCCGCGGTCCAGCCAGGCAGGATTCGCCCTCCGAAGCCTGTCCGCAAGGCCGGGTACCAGACTCTGCTGAGGCATAACCGCGCGCTTCGGCCCCAGGTTTGACAGGCTGTGCTGTCGACGGGATGTTAGGCCGGGTACTGGTTGGCGCCCGGACGCTCGTGGTAGTGTCACGCCGCGCGGCGCGGTTCGCCGCCGCCGCGAGACGGGCGGGCTGGGCGCATACGGCTAAGGACGGAGGGAGCATGGCGATCGTAGCCAGGACGGTGCAGGAGCTGTCGCCACGTTTGCAGCAGCTCTACGAGAAGGGCCTGCAGGCGCAGCGCGCCGGCAACGCTGTCTATGCCGCGGACGTTCTGGCCACTCTGCTGCGCGAGGAGCCCGGTTGCGCGGCGGCACGCAAGGCGTTGCTTGAGGCGCGCCTGGCGGTGGCAGGTGGCCCGCCTGGCGCCGTGGCGCGCTGGCTGGGCGCACTGCGGCTGGCCTGGCCGCTGTACTGGACGGGGCCGGCGCTGTTGCGACGCGGCCAGGCGGCGGCCGCCTTGACGCTGGCGGACTCCCTGTTGGGTGTCGATCCGTCGGCCCGCGGGGCGCTGCTCTTGCTGGCTCAGAGCGCCGCGGCGGCCGGCTTGGCGCAGGTGGCGCTGGACACCTTGGAACTGGCCGTGCGCCTGCACCCCACGGACTGCGCCTGCTGGCGGGCCCTGGGCGAGCACTGCCGGCGCGCCGACCGGCTGCCCCGCGCCGTGGAGGCCTTCCGCCGGCTCGCGGAGCGGCGTCCGCAGGACATGACGGCACAGAGGAGTCTGGCGCAGGCCGAGGGTGAGGTGGCCGCGCGCGAACGGGCGCGGCGGGCGGCGGAGGCGGCCGCGGCGGAGGCGGCCGCCGCGGTGCCGGGGCCGCCGGCAGAACCGGCCGTGGCGGTCGTGGACGACCCGATCGCCAACGCTGAGGCCGAACTGACGGCGACAGCGCCGTGGCGCGTGTTCCGCGACCTGGCACGCTGCTATGTCGAGGCCCAGCGGTTCGACGATGCGGAGAGCCTCCTGCAGCAGGCGGCGGCGCGGTCCGACCTGGACCCGGAGCCCATCGATGAGGCCCGCGCCGCTGTCTTTCAGGCCAGGTACGACCAGGCGGTGGCAGGGTGGCGGGAACTGTTGCAGACGCAGCCCGAGCGCGCGCCGGAGGCCCGAGAGCGACTCGCCGCCCTCGACCGCGAGCGCGACGACGTCCGTGTTGGGCAGTTGACCCGGCGCGTCGAGCGTCACCCGCACGACAGCCGATCCCGTTTCGATCTCGGGGAGCTGTTGGTGGCTCGCGCCGAATGGGGCCGCGCGCTCGAACAGTTCGAGGCCGCTAAGAACCATCCCAACCTGCTGGCCAGGACCTACGCCCACCTGGGCACGTGTCTCGCCGCCCTGGGCCGGGCTGAGGAGGCGGTGGCGCACTTCCAGCAGTCGTTGGAGGTCGGTCAGGCGCGGCCCAACCGGGATCGGCTCACCGTGATGTACGACCTCGCCCTGGCCTACGAAGCCCTGGGACGCGCGGCCGAGGCAAATCGGGTGTTTAAGGATATCTACGCGCAGGAAGCGACGTTCCGCGACGTGTCGGAGCGGCTGGCGCGTCTGGCGGCCAGCGCCCCGTCCGGGCCACGTCGCTGAGCCGGTTCACCGCCACAACGCTTGCCGGCACGCCGTGGCGCCGGATCGACTGTCCGGCCCTGGGAGCCCGCCGATGGATGCCCAACGTAAGCCGATCGCTGCCATCATCACCGAATACTGGCGGAACTCACACGCCGACGTCGTGGTTGGGCGCCTGCTTGACGGTTACGCCTACGGCGGCGAGTGGCGGGCGCCGCGGGTCGAGGTGGTCTCGATGTACACGGACAAGGTGCCGGCCAATGACCTGAGCCGTGCCCAGGCCGCCAGGCATGGTTTCAGGATCTTTCCGACCGTCGCCGCCGCCCTCACCCTGGGTGGCCCGCGCCTGGCTGTGGAGGGGGTCGTGCTCATTGGCGAACACGGCGACTATCCGGACAACGAGCGGGGCCAGAAGCTCTATCCGCGCTGGGAGCTGTTCCAGCAGATCGTCGACACCTTTCGCTCGACGGGCCAGGCGGTACCGGTCTTCTGCGACAAGCATCTATCCTACGCCTGGGACAAGGCTAAGGCGATGGTTGACGCCGCGCGGGAACTGCGTTTCCCGCTGCTGGCGGGATCGTCGTTACCCCTGGCCTGGCGGCGTCCGGAGTTGGAACTCGGCCTGGGCACGCCCGTCGAGCACGCCGTGGCGACGTTCTACGGTGGCAAGGAATCGTACGGGTTCCATGTCCTGGAGTCGTTGCAGTGCATGGTCGAACGCCGCCGCGGCGGCGAAACCGGGCTCGCCGCGGTGGAGTGCCTCGACGGCGGCCGGGTCTGGGAGTGGACGGATGCCCATCCCTGGGCGAGCCGGCTGCTCGGGCACTGCCTGCAGCGCAGTTCCGGATGCAAGCCGGGCTCGCCGCGCGCCAACGCCTCGGAGCCGCTGCTGTTCGTGCTGGAGTACCGGAGTGGCTTGCAGGCGGCGGCCTACCTTCTATCGGGTCATGTCGAGACCACCGGCTTTGCCGCCGCGGTAGCCGGACAGGAGGAACCGCTGTCGACGGAGATCTGGCTGCAGCCGGGCCGCCCCTTCGGCCACTTCAGCGGTTTGGCGCACGCCATCGAGCAGATGATGCTTACCGGCCGGCCCGCCTACCCGGTGGAGCGAACCCTGTTGACCACCGGGGCTCTGGCGGCGCTGATGGACTCATCCTACCGGAAGTGCCGCCTGGAGACCCCGCAGTTGAGCGTGGCTTACCAAGCTCCAGAGGAGTCGCTCTACAACCGCGGGCCGGTGCCGCCCGCAGAGGCCGAACCCTGGTGATCGGCCCACACCCGTCTCAAGGAAGACCCAGAGGCTGTAGCGGTTCAGGCTGTAGGCTATTAGGTGTAACACCGGACCCAGATCCGGAGACGCAAGGTATACCGAGGTAAGACCTAACAGTCTACAGCCTGAGTGCCTAACAGCCTTGGCGTCCTGTGGGACGCCTGAGTGATCGGCCGGCGAACTACGGGCGCCCGCTGCCCGGGAGGAACTGCGTGCGTTACCGCTGCTATCATGACTGCCTCGCCAAGTGTGCCAGCGCCGTGCTGATGGATGTGATGGACGCCATGAACGTCCGTCGACAGTGCCTCGACCCACGCGTTCGGCCGCTGCTGCCCAGCATGCGCATCTGGGGCGAGGCGGTCACCATCCACCTGGAGGCGGTCAACGAACTCCCGGTCCGGCCCTTCCAGTTAGAGCTGGAACTCGTCGACAGCCTTCAGGAGGGGCAGGTGGTGGTGGCCCACTGCGAGGCCCGCGAGCTGTCCGCCTTCTGGGGCGGCCTCCTCAGCAACGCGGCGCTCGGTCGTAAGGCCGCGGGCGTGATCACCGACGGTGCGGTCCGCGACTACGCCGAGATCACGGAGCTGGGCTTCCCAACCTTCGCCGCGGGACTGACCCCCTACGATTCCCTGGGCCGCATGGATGGGAAGCGGCGCAACCTCCCGATCACCTGCGGCGGCGTGCGGGTCTGTCCCGGCGATCTGGTCTTCGGCGACGTGGATGGCGTGGTGGTGGTGCCGCAGGACATCGCGGAGCGCGTCATCGACAAAGCCTGGGAGAAGGTGAACGCCGAGAGCACGGTGCGCGCCGAACTCCGGGCCGGGGCCGGGGCGGTGGCGACATTCCAGAAGTACGGCGTGCTCTAAGCGCAATGGCCGGGGCGGGACGCCGTCCCTGTGCCGCCCGCGCCGCCGGGGGACTCCAGCATGAAGCGCGTCATGATCGGTGGCTTCTCCCACGAAACCAATACCTTCAACCCGGTACCGACCGAGCTCGAGGCGTTCCGCCACGAGGCCCGCTATGGGTCGCAGGTGGTGAGCCCGGCGGCGCCCGGTTGCGTCGGCGGCTTTGTCACCGCGATGGCGGAAGCTGATGCGGGGCTGGAGTTGGTGGGATCGGTCTATGCGGCGGCCCCGCCCGGGGGCAGCGTGACCGACGCAGCGTTCGCGGCCATCTCCGCCATCCTGCTGGAGACGCTGGAACGGGAGCCGGTCGACGCCGTCTACCTGGATCTCCACGGCGCCATGGTCACCGAGAGCGAAACCGATGGCGAAGGCGCGCTGCTCGAGCGGGTTCGTCAGCGCGTTGGCCCCGGGGTGCCCATTGCCGTGACCCTCGACATGCACGCGACCCTGACCCCGCTGATGGTGCGCAACGCGGACCTGGTCAGCGTCTACCGCTGCTACCCGCACACCGATCTGGCGGAACGCGGGCGCGAGGTGGCGCGCCTGCTCTGCCGGACGCTGCGTGGTGAGGTCCGGCCGGTGACGGCGCTGGCGAAACCCCCACTGCTCATCGGTCCGCCGCTGAATGTGCTGCCCCAGGACCTGCCGATGGGGCTGACGTATGAACGTGCGCGCCACCTCGAGCGTACCCTTCCTGGAGTGTTGCTTGCCTGTCCCGCCCAAGGCTTCATGCAGCAGGACGTGCCCGCGGCCGGGGTGGGGGTGGTGGTTACTGCCGATGCCGACCGGGCCCTGGCGCAACGCGTCGCCGATGAACTCGGGGACCTGTTGTTCGCCCACCGCCGGGAGTACTGGGTGCGTCTGCCGGCTGCGGGCGAGGCGGTGCGCCTGGCCCTGCGTTCGGTGCCACCCGTCAGCATTGCCGACGGCGGCGACAATATCGGCGCCGGGACGCCCGGCGACGGCACCGCCCTCCTGGGAGAGATTCTCCGGCAGGGTGTTGACTCCGCCTTCGTGCAGCTTTGGGACCCGGAGGCCACGGCGCGGGCAACGGCTGCCGGCGTCGGGGCCGTGGTGACCCTGGACGTCGGCGGGAAATCGCATGCCCTTTACGGTCCGCCGGTCCGGCTCACCGGGCGTGTCAGCCGGGTCTCAGACCCCAGCCAGCCCGTGGCGGCGGCGCGGCTTGAGGTCGGTGGCGTGACCCTGCTGCTGACCGCGGTCGCGGTGGGGCCCAACACGCTCGACCTACCGCACGCCTTGGGCATTCGGCCAGAGACCTACCGCCTGACCGTCTGCAAAGGCGGGTTCGCCTTCCGGGTGTCCTATCCGCCCAGCATCTACCGCTACGTGCTCAGCGCGACGCCCGGGTTCTCGTCGACGGACCTGAGCACCTTCCCGTACAGGCAGATCCGGCGGCCGCTGTACCCGCTGGACGAGATCTGATCCGGCCGCCACGGGCCGCGGCCCCGAGTGCCATTGGCGTCCCCATCCTACGTCGCTGCTGGCAGCACCATTGCGTTGGATCCCGTGGGCGGGTACCTCTATGGCACGGTGCCTCTGGGGCCAGACACCGGCTGCCCGATGGAGGAGCCTCGGCGGGCGACAGGCTCCAATGGAGGTCGGGCCTCTGGTCGAGTCCGCGAGTCAGCTCGCACTGGGCGCCAGCGCTGGGCCCGTTGCTGCCGGCCAACCGGAGATGACTCCCGGTGGCGAGCAGAGCGGCTGCACGCCAGTCGTCGCCGGTGCGATGTGGACCATCCAGTCGTAGGGCGTAGGCGGAGGCGTGCCACGGTCGTTGAGCACCCGGAAGCCTGGACCAGTGTCGGTGCCCAATTGGCAAGGATTGCCCTCCAGCGGTCTCTTGGAGAGGCGCCCGGCGCGGGCGCTGTGGCTCAGCGGGGCATGCCCGCCTCTACGGCGACGGGTTGATGAGCAACGGGATGATCGGCATGCCCGGGTTCTGCGGGTTCCACAGGGGGCAGGATTCGCGCCGGAGCAGTCGCGTGGTCCCGGCCGCCGTGTCCTCGAGGATGACCTGGCTGGGGTTGTCGCTGCTGAAGGCGACCATGGTCAAGCTGACCTGGGAGTCCCTGGCGATCGCGACCGGTCCGGGACTGCCGCCGCCCTGGTAGTAGAGCCCGCCGAGGACCTCGAGACGCGTGCCGTCTGCGGCGTAGAAGTGCGTGCCGTCGATCTCGGTCTTGAACCCCAGTATCCAGACCGTCGAACGCCGGAAGGCAAAGTTGATCCCCTCGTGCTCGGTGTCGACCTGCCGGCACCAGGCCGTCACGTTCTCCAGCGCTTGCCGCGCCTCGGGACCGCCGGCCGCGAAGCCGACCGTGTTGCTGACGAAGACCTCTTTGGGCGCGCCCTCGGGGGTCGCGTTGCGGTAGACGCGCCAGCGCGTGGCGAGGCCATCCGGCCGTGCCGGTTTCCACGGCAGTACCAGGTCTGCCGTCTGCCATTCGGGGCTGTTGCTCCAGATGAAGGGGAAGTAGGTGACCACATCCTCGATCACCAGCGGCCGTGCTGCCGCGTGATCCAGAAACAGGCCGCCGGCGTTGAGGTTCTGCTGCACCCGCAACGGCACGGCAGACGCCTCGGCGACGCGGAACATCGCGTTCTCCCCTGCCCGCGTACGAAGGGTGCAGCCGTAGAGGAATGAGACCTGCCTGACGCTGGCGGGGATGGCCACGCTGCCGTTGATGACGTAGGCGACCTTGGGGAAGAGCACTGCCGGCTTGCCGGCGTCCATCGCCCTCTGGATGGCCTCGGTGTCGTCGGTACTGCCATCGCCGCGCGCCCCGAAGTCATCCACATTCGCCCAGTTCTCCGAGTTGGCTTCGTGCGGAATCACCGGCGGGTCCGCCACCGGCAGGCGCAGGGATCGCCCTGACGGCGCGGCGCCCCGCGGGTTCAGCACCGGTCCCGAGACGTACTCGTCCACCTGCGGGGTCGCGACCAGCGCCTGGCCGTCGCGCTCGATCGCGGACCGGTAGCCGACAACCTCCAGGTTGCGCGCCAGGAGGTGCCCGCCGCCGAGTTCGATGGCCGCCGTCCCGCCGCTGCCGCCGCGGAAAGCGCTGTCGATGATCACGGCGTGGGCGTTCGACTCCAGCCGCAGCGCGCTGGGCGCGCCCTCGCTGACTACATCCCGCGCCGCCAGGCAGGACATGTTGGCCAGTCGGATAGCGGCGCTCCCCGGTTGCGTGAAGGTGGCGTGTTCCAGCGTCACTACCGTGGCCGCGCCGGCGCTGACGGACAGGCCACTGTCGAAGCCGACGATGTGGACATCCTCGACCAGCCCCTGCGCGTTGCGGACATCGCAGAGCAGCCCGGCAACGCCGGCCCCATCGCCGGAGCGGAGGGCCACGTTGCGCACGACTCCGGCATTGGAGGCGTTCCAGCGCAGTCCGACCGCGCCCGGGTTGCCGCGCCCGGTGTCGACGGTGACGTTTTCCAGCACGTTATTCAGGTTCACATTCGAGCCGCAGGTCAGCCGGTAGAAAGCCAGCACCGCCCGTGCTTGGCCGGCCTCGAAGCCGGGGCAGTGGTCACGCAAGCGGATGATTGTGCGGGCTCGGCTCTGACCCAGGATGATGATGCTATCGTTCTGCTCGTTGCTGTAGCGTCCGACCGGAAACGTCTCCTTGTTGTCCAGTTCCTCGTCCCGCATCACCCAGTGCTGCTTGTAGGTATCGTACGGCGGTGCGCCGACCAGCACGGGCAGTGAACGCGCCACGGTAGCGCTGACGAGGTAGGTGCCGTCTGGCAGGTACAGGCTCAGGCTACCCTCGCGCATGCTCCTGGAACAGAACGCCGGCACTCGGGAGTTCGCCACGTAGTTGAGCGCCGCCACCAGCGCTCCCGTGTCGTCCGTCTTGCCGTCGCCCTTGGCGCTGAAGGGAGGTTTGGTCACGTCGACCAGGCGTCCGCCCTTCCCGGCGTGCAGGAAGGCCGCGGCAGGGTATACGCAGTTGACGGCAGGTTGGCGGTCGCCGTGTGCCAGGTATCCCGCCGCCGGCGGCGGCACCTCTGCTGCCTGGGCCAGGGTGGCCGCGGCCAGCCCGGAGGCTGCCGTCAAGGTGCGCGCCAGCCGACGGCGAGCCGTGCTGGGACTGGCGGGAGGCCGTGAGCGCGACGTCATGGTCGGAGCTTTCCTTGCGTAGCCGGGGCTGTCAACACCTGGGAATTGCGGGAACGCCCCCCCAGGCAGACCGCCCGAAGGCGGGACTACAAACCCAGCGCCGGAAGCGCTGCGATCCTGCCCTTCAGCACCTGCTGCTCGGCGAGCAGTCGCGTCACCTCGCCGTCCCCGGAGAAGTCGCCAGACTTAGCCCTGCGCCGGAGGCTGAAGTAACGGTTGCTCAGGGCCTTGAGCTGTGCCAGGCTTTCCAGCCAGGCGGGGTCCTGCGTGCCGTCCACCTGCGCCACCCGCGGTCGGATGAGCGCGTGGATCTCGCCGAAAGTCCGCTGCGCGTCCTCGAGGTGCGTCGTCATGGCGCAGCCGGCCGGGTTGGCACGCTGCGCTTGCGCCAGCAGTTCGCGGCTGGCGCGCAGAGTCGCAGCGCTGCGGTCGCCCGCTCTGGCGCGCTTGAGAGCGGCCGCGATGGGGCGCACGTCCAACCGTTGGGCTTTGAGGACGTCACACTCGACGCTGAGCAACTCGTGCTCCTGCTCGAACCGTCGGGCGCGGATGCCGCGCTCTACGCTGCGCCAATGGCGTGCGCTGGCGACCATGAGCAGGGCGCCGCCGCCCGCGGGCAGGTCGAGGTCGAAGGCGCCGCCGCCACGGACCGGGATCTCGCGCAGGGCCAGGAGGTCATACAGCGCCTGGCCGGTGGCGAGGGGTACAGACGCCGTGCCCTGGTAGGGGCCGAGGAGATTCTTATTGGTGAGGACCAGGTAGTCGCCGTGCGCGTTCCGCAGCCGCCCCAGGGTCAGCTTGTCCGCAGCGTACTCGACCGTCGCCTGCGGTGTGCCGGGCGCGACGGCATCCAGCAGCGCCGGCAGCGCCGGCACCAGGGCGCGGCCCAGGTCGCTGAGCGCCGCATAGGTTGGGTGGGCGTTGCCCCACGGGTCGACGAGTGTATCGTCAAATTCCTCCCCGCGCCGGCTGTTGTCGAGGTAGGTGCAGGTGTCGTTGTAGATGAAGAAGAGGAAGCCGTTGGCGCCGGCGCCGAGGGCGTTGAACACGTCGAAGCGGGCTTCAGCGGGGTCGGGCATACGCATTGTGGTCGTCGTGCCGTTGCGCCAACTGAACGTCTGCGGGATCAGCCAGACCTTGCGGTCCTGGCAGTACTGTTTGGCGTTGCGGATAAGATCGGCGTGGAAAGCCAACGCCTCCACGGAGCGTTCGGGCTTGAACACCGAGTACGGGTCGAGCATCAGGAGTTCCATGTAGGGCCCCAGCAGTTTGGCGACCTGCATCTGGTTGAAGGCGCTGGCGAGCGGGTGGTTGGGGTCGGCGCGGTTGATGGCGCGCTTGTTGTCGAGGTAGGCCAGGCAATCCTGCGGTTCGTCGCGCCCATACCAGGCCAGCAGCCGCGGGTGGTTGCGGTTGGCGGCGATGAGTTGGAGGCTCGGGGCGTCGGGCGGCAGGCCGCGCAGGTCGGTGTTGGCCAGCGCCGTCTCGACCAGGTACAGGCGGTAACGCTCCATCAGCGCCAGCCGCCAGGCTACGCGGCCATCGTCGCAGAAGTTTGAGATGGCATTCATGCCGTGGCGCTTGAGGTCGAGCAGGTCGTCCTCGAAGCGCTCGTCGGCGGTCTGGCCGAAGAGTGCGGCGTTCGCCGCGTCTCCGGCCGCCACGGTGCTGATCACGCCGAAGGGGGCAATGCGCTCGAGGCAGGGGTAGCGGCGGGGCGTGTAGCTACCCTGTGGCAGCAGGTGCTCGGAGGGGAGCTCGGGCAGCGTGCTGGTGGCCTCGAAGATCTCGACGTTGTCCAGGGACAACTCCGTGCCCATGTATGCGATCTGGAGGCTCGAGACCTCGTCGCCCACGACGCCGTCCTTGGGCGCGTCCGGCTTGCCGAAGCGCTTGTAGAGGGAGTTTCTGAGGTAGCGTTGCACGACCGTCCACCCGCTTCCCGGCAGCGGGAAGGTCAGCAGGTACTCGGCCCCGTCCGTGGCGTTGCGCACGTTGATGCCTTCGATCATGCCCGGAGCGCAACGTATCCGGAAGCGCAGGACCGTCCGTTCGCTGACCCGGATCGGCGTCGGGAACTCCACGATCGGGGTGCACCAATCCGCCGCCGGCACCGCCAGTCGCAGGCAGGTAGCACTCTCATAGCCGGGCGCGGCGAGTTCCATCTGCACGGGCTGCAGGTTGGACCAGGCCCGCCAGTGTGCGCTCTGAGCGGGCGACTCGAAGTCGTCGCGGAACTGCGGTGCGAGGCCCGCCGGGACGGCTGATGGCGCTTCGGCGCGGGACGCCGTCGTCGCCTCCGGCGTGGGTATCCGGGTGCAGGCCGCGAGCAGCAGCAGTAGGGCGCCGCCTAGCAGGCTTCGGGCAGGGATCATGGACGGCTCTCCCATGGGCGGTTTGGCGGGCTACGCAAGGCTCACTGCTCCAGCCCGGTAAGGCCTTCGCGGACGGCGTATTTGGTGAGTTCTGGAAGGCTGTGTAACCGTAGTTTGGCCATGATGTTATGGCGGTGTGTCTCCACCGTCTTGATGCTGCGCTGGAGGGTGGAGGCGACCTCCTTGGTCGAGTTGCCTTCGGCCAGCAGTTGCAGAATCTGGCGCTCCTTCTCGCTGAGTACCGAGAAGGCCGAGGCCTTGCCTTTGAGCGTCGCCAAGAGAACATGTTTCTCGACAAGCGCGCCGGCGATATCGGGGCTCAGGTACGTCTGCAGTCTGGCGACGGCGACGATGGCGCGGATCAGCTCCTCGGCGGCCGCATCCTTGAGCATGTAGCCGGCAGCGCCGGCACGGAGCATCTCGGTCACATAGCGGGCGTCGGAATACATGGATAACGCCAGCACTCGGATGTGCGGGTTCTGGCGGGTGATCTGGCGCGTGGCTTCGATGCCGTTCAGATCAGGCATACCGATATCCATGACGACCACCTCGGGGGCCAGCTCCTTTGCCAGTTGGACCGCCTCCATCCCGCTCCCCGCTTCGCCCACAATATCTAAGCCGATCTTCTTGGAGATGAGCTCCCGCAACCCTTTGCGCATCAGGGTGTGGTCGTCGGCCAGCAGGATCCTGATGCTCATCGCCCCATACTCCCATCTCCGCAGGAGGCATCTGGACTGTCGGCTTGCCGGATGGCGACGGTCGGGGCCGAAAGTGTCACCCGCGTGCCCCGGCCGGGGGCAGAGTCGATCTCCAGGCTACCGTTGACATAGCGCATCCGTTCGCCGATACTGAAGAGCCCGAAGCTGTCGCGCCGGTGGGCGAGTTGGCTGACCGCCTGCGGGTCGAAGCCGATCCCGTCGTCGCCGACGGTCAGGGTCACCCAGCCCCCGGCGACGGTGATTGAGATCAGCACCGCGCTCGCCTGCGCATGCTTGCTGGCATTGGCAAGCAGCTCCCGAACCGACTGGAAAAGCAGGATGCTGACCGCCTCGTCGACAGGCTCTGAGTCACTGTCGCAGTCGACGCGGCAGCGCAGGCCGTGCTCCTTCTCGAGCTTCTCACCAAGCCACTCGAGGGCTGCCGCCAGGCCGAGCTGGTAGAGGATCGGGGGGCTTAGCTCAAAGGTCAGCGACCGGATGCGCTTGGACATCCCGGCAAAGAGCTCGCGGAGTTCTGCGCACGCCGCTTGCGCCGTGTCCGTCGTCAGCCAGTGCCCCAGCAGGCCCAACTTGATCCGAGAGAGGGCGAGGCCTTGACCGACCTCATCGTGGAGAATGGATGCCAGCCGACGGCGTTCGCGGGCCTCGACTAGGGTGAGTTCCGAGGCCAGGGCGCGCAACCGCTCCCGCGAACGGTCTAACTCCCTTTCGACCTGCTGGCGCTCCTGACGCCCGTGGGCATCCCGGACGCGCTCCGCGGCGACCACTCTTGAGGTCAGCCCCCGGTTGGCGGCCTCCAGCTCGCGGATGCGCCCCCGCAGGGCCGCTCCCGCGCCAGTCGGGCTGCTCCCGGGCCTCTTCCTGGCGGTCATGCCGACGCCCTTCCCGTGTTGCCGCAGGTGTCTCCGCCGCCAGGGCAGCGCCGGCACCGGTGGCCATGGTCTGACTATAGTACCCCAACGTCCGCAGGTACTATCAGACGCCGCAGCCGCGCGGGCAAGCCGCGCGGCGCTGCCGCCCGCATGCCGTCGGCGGACACCGGTCACGTGGCAAGGTGCTTGCGGACCTTTGCCGCGACCTGGTGGTCGGTCATTTTGTCGACCGTCTCAACCACCACGATACGGTCATGCAGTTTCTTCTTCTCCAACGCTTCCGGAATTCGATCTTGGCTTCGCCAGGGCCGAAGGCGAGGATGGACTCGGCGCCGCGGAGGCAGGCGATGACCGCCAATTCGGCTTCGCGGGCCATCGGGGGGAAACCCTGATCGGGGCTGCCGAAAACCCTACCTGCAGGCGCGCCTGGGGGCACGCCGAGCCCGCCTGCCCGGCCCGCCTGGCGCGAAGTCCCGCCAGGCCACCGCGGCGCCTATCAGGGAAGTCGCTGCCCGTACTGCGGGATAACCCTGATGGTAGCCCGGCTGACCATCCCTGAGAGTAAGGGTACGGATACGCGGTCCCTGAGGCGGTGCCCGCTGGGCCTCTGCCAGGGCTGCCGTGCAGCAGCGAAACAAGGAGCTTCCCGATGGGCGACAAGAAGGGCAAGAAGGAACAGGCCAAAGGGCAGAGGCAGAAGGATGCCAAGCAGGCAACGGCCGCCAAGGTGAAAAAGGATAAGCAGCAAGCCTCGGCCCCGCTGGCGTTGAACCCAGCCGGCAAGGGCAAGGGTAAGGGTAAGGGCAAGAACTGAGTACGCCGGCGCCGCAGCGTTGCCGCAAACCCTCGTGTCGTGGCCGCAGGTGGGCTGCGGGGCAAGCGACTCGGTTCACGGGCCAAACGCAGCCCCTCGACCTGGGTTCTGTTGGGCTCGCGCACGTCCCGGCCAGGGTTACTCCGGGGTTTCGCGCTCTGCCTGCCGCTGCAGTCTGCAGACTCGGGCCAGTGCAGCCGCGGTGTGCGCCGTGCTGGTCAGGTAGACCGGCGAGACCTCCAGCCTGACCCACCCGCCCGCCAGGCGGTTCCCCATGAGGTTGTCGATCGCGACGTCCGCCGGGGCGCGCAGGACCCAGGCATCGACGGCCGTCTGGCCCTCGACACACCAGGCCGCGAGAACCGCCGTGTTGCCGCATTGGAAGGCGTAAGCGTAGACGCCCGCGGACACCTGATCGACGCCCGCGGACACCTGATCGACGCCCGCGGCCGGCTTCGCGACCTCGCCTGCGTAGATCGGCGTGGGGCCCAGCAGGCCGGCCAGGATCGCTTGGGCTGCATAGAGCTTGAGCGGCTTCCCCTGCGCGCCGAGCAGAGGGCACTCCACGTTGGCGGAACCGTTGTTCACGACCCCCTCCGCACCCTGATGGTAGAAGATCTTCTCGGTGCCGTGGGCGAGCATGATCAGAGCGTAGCGGATGGACCAGTCGGCGCACTGCCGTTCGTCGCGCAGCAGGAGGTTGTGCGACCAGGCGCCGGCGAGCGGCTCCCAGGGGCTCCACGGGAACTCGTCCAGACCGTAGTAGGCATACTCGGTGATCCAGATCGGCCGGCGCTTGCCCGCCGCGTCCATCCTTTCCAGCAGTGCCTTCATCTCGGGAATGTAGGACTCCGGAGGCTTGCGGCCGCCGTAGTTGTGGATGTTCAGGACGTCGATGCAGTCCAGCCCGCCCGCCTCGATGAGATCTCGGCTGAAGCGCCAGGGCTCGGCGCTGAAGCCGCCGATGACGGTGCACTCCGGATTCCCCGCCTTCAGCGCCGGGTAGGCTCTGCTCAGCAGCCGCAGGTAGTCGGCCGGGGTGTAGGGCGTGCCGGGTTTGTGCTGTTCGGCTCCGGGGAGGCAGAACTCTGTCCACACCGGCTCATTGAGGAACTCCAGCGCGGTGACTTTGCCCCGGTACCGAGCCGCCGACCGGGTCATGAAAGCGAACAGGGCCGCCTCGTCCTTGGGGAGGTAGGCCATACGCTGCCAGCGCGTGGGCGGCACGGAGTCTGGAGCCGTCGAGTTCCAGTCGGTCGACGGCAAGGGCGGCACCAGACAGACCACGTTCATCCCCAGGTCCAGCAAGCGTTGGATCTGCTGGTCGGCCGACGTATAGGACAGCTTGCCCGGCTCCGGCTCCAAGTGCCCCCAGAGCAGCGACCAGTCACGGCCCCAGGTTACGCCCGCCCGCTGCAGGGCGCGGACCAGTTCGTCCGAGAGCGGTGCGTGGTTGATGCCGAAAGGGGAGTCCGTTGCTGCATAGGGTGCGCAGGTTACGAAGCGGATGGAGCGGCTCTGCGGGCGCTCATCGATCCGCCACGTCACGCGGCCGCGGTAGAAGCCCGTGCCCGGCAGTTGCAGTGGCCAGTCCCGGTCGCGCCGCCCGTGTGCAGGTAGGGTGATCTCCAGCGTCTGTGCCGGCAAAGGTGCGCCAAAGTAGTCTTCCAGTTCCAGTGTCAGCCCGAGTGTGAGCGGCGTCTGGGCGCCTTGGGCCGCGCCGACGCGGAGGCGCGGCGCCGTCCCCGCGGGGAGGAAGTCCGCGAACTCGCCGATCTCCACGCCGACCTCGACCGGCAGGCGCCGCACGTAGTCACTGACGGCCGAGCCCGCCTCGAGTTGTACGGCATCGAGCCACACTGTGGCTGTGGACTCCGCGCTGTCGGTGAGGTTGGGGCCGACGGCCGCGTAGACGTCCGACTCGGTGGCTGTGGCGGTGAACGAGTAGCGCTCCCAGCGCTCGCTGAGGGTGACTCCCTGGCGCGCCGTCCGCGGCGGCGTCCCGGCGGTGGGATCGCCGCCGAACGTGAGGACAAGCTCAGCCGGCACGCCGCTGCGATCAGCCCGCAGCCAGGCGGACAGGGTGACGGGTTGTCCCTTGTGGACCTCGATCCAACCCAGGTTGGCGGCCAGCGGCGCATCCTGCAACTGGCGACTCGCCGGCCAGCAGTCGTAGTAGGTGAACGGGGTCTTGCCCGGCCCCAGATCAAAGCGCAGAGACTGCGTTCCATCGTGGGCCACAGTCGGATCGATCTGGCCATGCAAGCCGGAGGTATCACCACCCCAGCCCGTGGTCTTGCCGAGGGTTGCCCAGCCGTCTACGCCCGCCTCGAAACTGCTGTTGGGCAGCAGGTTCCTGGTGCCGACCGCGGGGACGAGCGGCTCGTAGTGCGGCGGCTCGGGGGCCTGGCGGCGGATCAACCTCACCTCGTCGAGCCAGAGGTCGCCGACTGCATCCAGCGTGAACCAGAGCATGCCGTCGGCGCCTTTGACGTTTCGGCTGGCCCGGAAATCGATCTCGGTCTGACCCCATTCGGTCGTCAGCACCAGGGGCCTGGTGACGGCGTGATAGATCCAGTCCGCGGTGTCGACCAGCCGCACCCGCGCCGCCTGGCCGTTCAGCGCCTGGCCACGGGACCAGAAGGAGAGGCGGTAGTACTCGCCCTTGGCCAGCTCGATCCCCTTCTGGAAGAGGTCCGCATGGCTGGTGGGAGTCACGTTGTCCGCTGGCGGGTAGGCCACACAACCGATCCTGACCGAGTTGGCCCCGTGCCTTCCCGCCTCGACGGTCACGGTTGAACTCACTCCGCTCTTGGGGTCGTTGGTCGCGGCCCAGCCAGCGAACGCCGGCCCCGCTACCACCTCGAAGGAGCCGTTGGCGATCAGACTGACCTCGGCCTCGGCTGCGGTAGCTAGTGCTCCCATGGCCAGCGTCAACGCTGCGATCGCCGCCGTGTACCACTTCGGGTTGTCCATCGCTTGCGTGCTCCGCGTGCCTGGGCTGTGATCCACCGGTAGCACGAAAGTAGCTCCGCCCCTCGCGCGTTCCAGCAGCCCGCCAGCGCGCTTGCCCAGGTGCTGCCAACGTATAAGGTAAGGACTCCTTGGCACTCAGAAGCGGTGAAGAAATCGGGATCGGGGTCGGAATCGGTATCGGGGTCGTGCCTGGCTGGACCGCGAAAAGCGGCTTGTGGGCAGCATGGCGGACGGTCCTTCACAACGTCTCACCGACTGGCCCCGGACACGGGTGCGGTATGAGCGGGGCGGCGATCCCCCGGGAGGCTTGCCCAGCCGGGTGCCGTACCGGGTACCGCCGCCACCCCAGGCACCCTTCCCCAACACTCCCCACAGGCAGTTCCCCAGGAGAGCCACATGGCAGCCTTGACCCTGAGTCTGACCGCTCCGCCCACAGCCGTCGCGCCCGGCGCTGAGAGCCCCGCTGCGACGACTCCCACCGCCGCGGCAACTGGCGCGCGTACGGTGTGGCTCCGGGTCCCTGACGTCCAAGGCTCCTATACCATTCCCTACATCCAGTCGTCGCCGGACCTGGAGATCACGACCGCGTTCACCAACCCCGCTGTGGTCGCGGCGCAACTCCAACTGCTGCGGGGCGACGCCGCGAGCGTCGCGGAGATCGTGATCACGCCCGAGGCCCCGACGGCCTGCTTCACCGCCCTGGCGCCGGCCGAATACGCGGTCAGGATCACAGGGCTGGACGCAGCCGGGGGCGTGGTCTCCGTGGACCGGTATGAGCACCTCGCAGTCGGCACCGTCATCGCGGCGCTGGGCGATAGTATCACCGAGGGTTACCACAGCCAAGGCTTCTGGCGGGACAATCTGGATTTGACCCCGGACGTCTTCCCGCCCGACGTCGTTTCCAGGGACCAGCGCAACTACCCCCAGTACACGCCGACCACCGCCTGCCATCGGCCTGAGGTCAACGCCTTTGCCAGTTGGATGCCGCGCCTGAACGACCTGCTGGCGGGGGCCTGGCAGCGCCCCGTGTTCATCGCCAACGAGGGCTGGGGCGGCTTCACTACGGCCAACTACCTGAACCTGATGCAGGACTCCGCTTGGCAGGAGCGCATGCGCCTGCTGAAGCCGACGGTGTGGCTGATCCATCTGGGCGTCAACGACGAGCGCGCCCAGGTTGCGCCCGAAGCCTTCGCTGCCCGTCTCGCTGCCATCGTCGACGTTCTCCTCCAGGACTACGCCGCGCCGCCTGCCCGCATCTACATCAGCAGGCCCTGCTACGACTACGCACCCGGCGCCCTGCCGATCCTCGAGGCGTACGCCGTGGAGATCGACAACCTCGTCGCCGCGCAGGGGCTGGAGCATGGCCCGGACTTCCTTACCGCCTACGCCGTTGAGAAGGAGCGGCTCTACGGCCCCGACCCCGTCCACCCCAACCTGGCTGGGACGGAACTCATGGCCGAACTCTGGGCGGCGGTGCTGACACGCTGAGACGCACGCTGGTGGTGCGGACCTGTGCAGGGGCAGTGCGCGTCGGGCCGTTGCAGAATGGCGCCCGCGGCGGGGAGTTCCCCAGGGACTCGCAGCCTTGTGTCCGCGCGGATGGAAACTGCGCCCGACGGCGATAGGTTAGCCCGCCAATGCCCAGGCCTCCGGCATCCCTTCTGCCTTCAGCCCGGGCCCGCATGGGTGTTCCGCCGGTGGAGTGGGCTGTGCACAGTCTGGAGCTGCGTGCATAACGCATGAGGCGGAGCGCGCTCACATCTATGACCTCGTGGTCGCCACGGACGCTGGCACGCTGGGCCGGTCTGTCAGGAGTCACCTGCAGCCCGGCCGAGTGGCTACTCCAACGCCTCAGGCGTGCGTGGCACCGGGACGCACGACCGTGTCCGGGACTGCAGCGCTTGGCGCGGTTCCTGTGGTGGTCCGTACTGGGAACGGCCGTGACGTATCTGGCCTGTGTGGCCTCGGTACTGCTCCTGTTCCGCTTGGTCGGCGAACGGTGGTGGTTGCTCTGGCCGGCGCTGTACATGCCACCTCAGTTCAGCCTTCTGCCGCTGCTCCTGCTGGCTCCAGCGGGCTTGCTGCTATGTCCCTTGTCCCTGCTCGTGGATGCCATGACGGCCGGCGTGATCGTCTTCGTCTACATGGGCTTCAGCGTGCCGTTCAGGACTTCGGATCAGAGCTCGTCCAGCGTCGTCGTCATGACCTGTAACATCGGTCAGCGAAACAACGTCCGACTCACGCCCTTCGTGGACAAAGAAGACCCCGATGTCATCGTTCTACAGGATGCCGCCAACCATGGCGGTGCCTACGCTCGTCAGTACCCCGACCGGCACGTCCAAAGCGATGGCGAGTTCGTCGTCATCAGTCGCCTGCCCATCCGCTCCGCTGGCTCCGTTGCCGACGCGCTCTGGCAGGGCCGTCCGGTCGCGGCGCGCTTCGAACTGGACTGGGGGGGCGGGCCGTTGGTCGTCTACGCGGTGCACATGCCGACGCCGCGCCGCGAATTGCAGCGTCTCATGGGAGTCGGACTGCTGAAGGAATGCGTCCGTTCTCATGGCTGGTTCGGAACCGACAGTAGGCTTGCCGTGGGTCCGACGCTGACCTCCCGCCTTGGCCTCACAGCGGCTCTGAAACGACGCATCGCCAAGGAGGCTTCGCCCACAATTGTGGCGGGGGACTTGAATATGCCGCACTGGGGTTATATGTATAGGCAAGTGACGGATGGCTTGAGCGATGCGTACGCGGCAAGTGGGTGGGGCTGTGGATTTACGTTTCCAGGCACGACCCGAAATCCGTTGACGCTATTCGGCCCGTGGTTACGGTTGGACTATATTCTGTGCAGTCAAAGCCTGAGGCCTAGTACGGCTACAGTAGAACCTGCCAGTCGGGCACAGCATCGCGCCCTGGCGACGCGGTTACAACGAAGAGGGTGAGGTTGGCCGGTGAAGGCCGGAAGTGTGCCCCAAGCGCCAGGACACGATAGGACGGGAGCAGTTGCGGGGAACCCATGCAGCAGATACTGGCAGTTCTAGGCCGACTGTTCACTCTCGAGTCACCGTGCTTGTTCTATTCGGGCGTTTGGGTCTGTGCCACCGTTATCTGGGTCCTGACCGTGATCTGTGCTCTGATGTCGGTATGGAGCCGGCCCTTCAGTCGGTGGCGTAAGACCTTCTGGACGGCGCTGGTGGTGGGCGTGCCGCTGGTTGGCCTGGCGGTTTATCTGCCTTTTTCGTTGGGGGAGGAGCTCTTTCCGTTGCTCGGAATCTGGCGTAAGCCAAGAGGCTAGGCGGACGCCTGTCGGCAGGGGGGACGGTCCGGCCATGAAACCCTCCGTCGAGGATAAGAGGCTGTTTTCGTGAGGGATCCCGCAGTGAGGTTCAACCGGTGTGCTAACAGGGTGTGGGGTTCATCCCTGACCCAGCTTGTGGCGTTGGGTTGGTTAACCCTGTCCGCCACGGGCATCGGCGAACCGGTCGCGGGCGTCCATGAGAGCGCGCTGGGACTCGCCTCGACGGAATCCGTGGATACCTCCTGGCGGAGCGGCTCCACGCAACCCCTGAGTGCCGACGCTAACCTCTACGGCCGACGGAACTACTACGTTGACCCTGAGGTCCGTGCCGGCAATGTGGCCGACCTGGACTTACCCAGCCTCAACCTCTCGCTGGGTCTGCCCACGATGTCAACGTGGACGGATGTCGACGTCCCCTTCATCGAGGGCAGCAAGCCCGAGGATGTCCTGCTGGCCCTGGGGCCTCTCAAACTGGACGCGGAGCGGCTGGTAGCGTCGGTGCTGATCACCGATAACGAGGACCGTACGCGCCATGACCGCCATCCTGCTGCCGTGAGCATCTTCGCCGTTGAGGGTATTCGCGCCATGTGGGAGTTGAGCGACTCCACCCAGTTGGCCCTCGAAGGCAATCTGATCGTCCTGCCCTTTGAGAGTAAGGCGGGGGTGAACGGGTTCGGCATGTCGCGCGACAAGCTGGCCTTCGCCATGGGTGCCGATGGCGGGTATGATCCCCTGGCCAGCAGTCTCTCGAACCTCCATGGCTCGATCTCCACCGGGTTTGACCTTGGGAACTGGAACCTCTCCCTGCGAGACAGTTTCGGTGTGCGTGACTTCATTCCCAATCAGCACTTTGACAGCTACCTCGAGGAGGAGCTGACCATGCTTGAACTCGCCGTGAACCCGGGGGTAGAGGGCTCGCGGTTCAACGACTACGCGGCCAGCGACTACCGCCGCGTCGCCCGCGGTTCGGGCTACAGTTTCGGTGGCGCTACGGGCGAACTTGGCGAGTCCGGCAGCGAGGTTGACACCATCTCCTCATGGGATCGCACCTCCAGCAACCGGGACTACAGCAGCAGTGACGATGAGGACGCCAGTGCCAACCTGGAGTTCACGAACAACCTATCGCTGACTCTGTCGCGCTCAACCGGTGCTATCCGGCCCCTGCTCCGCGTCTTCCGGACGGATTCCAATTACTGGTACGCTGAGGACGAGGATGCCGCGCGTGAGGACGATTCCGACGCCTACACCGGCGTGACCACCGGCCTCTTCATGGACTACCCCGATATGCGCTTCAAGCCCTACACCAGTTACACCGTGGCGCGGGACAGCGACGACCGTCGCTGGGACCAGACTCTGCGCGTCGGGGTCCTGGGGCCTGGACGCATCACCGACTATGTCTACATGCATGGGAATGTTGGCCAGCATATCCGTTCAGTCACCGGCGAGGAGGACGAGCGGGACACCCTCTACGAGTTCCGACTTACGCATCAGCCACGCCCCCTGACTACGCAGTCCCTCGATGTGGCCCGGTACGTCTCCGAACCTGACGACGAACTCCGGAAGCAGTTCGTCTACCGCCTGCGCCAGGGCCTAGGGCCCCACGTTGCCGCCAGTCTTGCGGCCGCTCGCACCTCGCTGGAGGATTACGGGACCAACGGCGAGGACGAGGAGCAGTGGGGGGTTGGCGGCAGCCTGAGCTACACGCAGAGTAACTTTGCGGCCGCCTGGCGCTCCTACTACGAACAGGAGTGGGACGAAGGTATCGGCAAGCAGGACCCCGACTGGCGCCACCAGATTGACCTCCGTTGGCGCATTGCTCCGCGCGTGCGGGTGCGCTACAAATATACGTGGGAAGAGAACGGTAATACCGAGGATCAGGACGTGTCCATCGATATCGATCTGTATCGCCATAAGGGCAACTGGAGCATCACCTACCGTCTCCGTTGCCGCGACGTGGCGGACCACGATGAGAGATATATCGAGAATCTTCTGGTGCTGACTGCGGTCAAGGACCTCGACGGCATGACCATCGGCAAGCTCTTCGGTGTCGACCGTTGAGGTAGTTATCAAGAGAACGGATGTTAGGTTGGCATAGGCATGCGTAAGTGCGGTCCCAGGACAACAAGGAGGATGGTCCCGTGAGAAGGTGTGTAACCCGCCTGTACCAGGCAATGACGAGTTCCGCCGTGGCGACGCTGGCGCTCACCTTGGTGTTCGCCGCGCCCTTGCGGGCGCAGGACGCAAATGCCCCAGCCGCAGACCAGGTTAATGATGCAGCCGCCGACCGCAAGGATATCCAAGGGGTAGCCAAGTCCTACGAGGTCTCCAGCGAGGAACAGCGCTCGATGGCCGGCCTGCAGAGCCAGCTCGAGGCCCTGGCGGCACGGCGCCGGGCCTTGCAGAGCGAGCAGACCTATGTCGATGCCAAGATCTCCTGGGCCAAGACAAAGCTCGCCGGCCGCGGCGCCCCGGATGGCAAGGACGAAACCTATGCGCAGGAGATTGATAAGTGGTCACGCGAAGTCAAGGCTTGGGAGTCCCGTAAGGCGGATACCCAGGCGACCCTGAGCAAGGTCGCCGGCGAGGAGGAGGCACTCCTGAAGGCGGTTGCCGAGGAGGCCCGCGGTCGCGGCGCTACGGACATGCTCGTCCCGGGTGATATGCTGGAACTGTACGTCGCTGAAGACGACGCATTCAATGGTATCTATCAGGTCCGGGCCGGTGGTTACATCGTCATCCCTCGTCTGCCGAAGATCTACGTTGCCGGAAAGACGCTGAACGTGGTTGAACAGTCCATCCGCGACGAACTGGGCCGGAACCAGTTGCGCAATGCGACCGTAACCCTCGACCGCGTGAGTCAGACCCAGGCGCCAGAGGCCAGTCTGAACTACCTGTACATCACCGGCGAGGTTAACCGGTCTGGGCCTTGGCCCATTCCCGATGGTTATGAACCGACCGTCGTGACCCTGATGCTGCGCACCGCCCTGACCGATTACGCGGACCTTGAGCGGGTCCAGGTTCTGCGGCTTGTTGACGGGCGTGCGCTGATCGAGACGATCAACGTCAAGGCCATCATGGACGGCGCTGGCCTCACTCCGGACTTCACCCTCAAGTCCAATGATATCGTCATCGTGCCGGCCAAAGGAACAGGCGAACATGACCGCCGGACGGAGCAGAACCGGACGACTCAACTCATCTACGTGCAGGGAAACGTGCTTAAGCCTGGCACCGTGAAGTTGGTTCCGCCGTCGCGGATGACGGTTCTGGCGGCCATCCGGCATTGTGAGGGTCCCAACCGCAACGCGGACTTGACGACGCTGGAGTTGGTCCGTATCGAGCGGGAGCGCACGATGCGCCAGGTCCTCAATCTGGGCGCCATCATGCGGGGCGAGGAGGAGGACGTGAACCTGCTCGGCGAGGACATCCTGGTCCTGTACGGCAAGGATGCTCGCGTGGTTCTCTCGCCGCTGCGTGTCTACTTGGCTGGGAATGTGAAGAAGCCAGGTCCCGCCGTGATCAATGGCGTAGACGGCGAGGTGACGGTCCTGCAGGTTCTTCTGCACAACGGCGGCTACGGCCGCTTCGCCAACCAGGCGGGGGTCTATGTGCTGCGGGACATGGGGAATGGCATCCGTAACCGCATCCCGGTGAACATGAAGCTGGTCAACAAGGGCGTCATCCCGGACCTTATTCTCAAGGACAATGACGTGGTGACGGTGCCCGAGAAGTTCTTCAGTTTCTGAGGACTGGATCGTAGGATCACATGACGACGGCGCGCGCAAAGAAACCGCAGGTCAGTGTTGAGACGTTCCAGAAGTGGTGTGCCTTGGGGTTGCGGCACGCGCGCCTGGTTGTCCTCCTGATGTGCGCCTCCTGGACCCTGGGACTGGCCTACTATGTGTTCAAGCGGCCGGTCTATTGCGCCAAGGCCATGTTCCGGGTGACCTCGGCGGGTCACGTACTGAATCAGGAGGAGTTCTTCAGGGACACCCAGTTCTTCACCATCATGACCGAGATCTCAAAGCCGTACATGGTGGAGAAGATTGCCGCCACCCTTGGCATCACCGGGGACTACGATGAGATCAGGGATAGGCACCTGAAGAGGGTGCGCGCTGTCAGAGTGCCCACGACCGGTGAGCCAGGGTTTACCGACATTGAGGTCCGCATCTACGCCTACTATCCCGAGCTTACAACGCAGTGGCTCGATCGGGCCATGGAAGTGTACTACGCGGAACGTGACCTGCGCCGGCGCGAGGACCGGCTTGAGACCATCCGTGTATGCCGTGCGGAGATGGACCGCATGCAGGCCGAGATGCGTGCGTACGCTGCCAAGCAGGAGGCTTTCCGCGAGCGCAATGCCTGGGACGATGTTTGCGCGGCGTGGGCTGAGTACAAGGGGGTCCCCCAGCGTCTTCAGGAGGTTCAGAGTCGCCTTACCGAGTTGGCGGATCTGCGGGCTGCGGTTGAGAAGCCCAGTCTGACGACCGTGGAACGCCTCTCTGTCCTGTCCGCCAAGGGCTGGCCGCGGCGCGGGCCACGAGTCGGGCAGGTGTTTGACCAGGCCCCCGCCTTCGAGGAACGGCGCGCCGTGCCCTTGGCGTCTGAGCGTCCGTCGACCGACGGGTTACCGCCGGCGGGCGTGGTGGGCATGGAGGCTGACGTCGAGTTCCCGCCCTCCGCTGACCGCCCAGAACCTGAGCCTGGTGCCGAGCGCTTCGTTGTGATTCCTGGAATGGGAACTGACTCGACGGGGGGATGGGAGAGTCTCTACCAAGAGAAACTGCTGCTTGATAGTCAGCGCGCGGAGATTGGCAAGACCTATTTGGCTGGTCATCCGAAGATGCGAGCCGTGATGAGGCGCTTGGAGAGTGTCGAAGTCGAACTGAAGGGCAAGTACTCTGCAGTCTTGATGCGGCTGGATTGGGAGCAGTTCATCCTGGGTGAGGAGCGCAAGGATCTGGAGCGTAAACTCCCCAAAGTGGACGAAGTCCGGCAGCGCTACGAGGCCATTTCGGAGCAGTTCGTTCAGCTCAAGTACGGGAACATGCCGTGGACTGCTAAGTACAACCAGTTGCTGGACCGGATGTCTGTCGCCAAGATGCAGTTAGACTATGGCCTCACAGCGCCAGAGGATGTCCGTATCCAAAGCCTGGGGTACGCCGAGGCTCTCGAGCTACCGGTCTCCCCACCACGGGGTAAGCTACTTATCGCGTGTGTGTTTCTGGGCGTGGTTCTGAGTACCGCGGTAGTGTTTCTGCTGGAGTCGCTTGATCGGACCATTGCCCTGTTGGACGTGGCACAGGATGAGCTGGGGTTGCGCGGGCTCGGGATTGTGCCGTTGGTGCCGCAGAGTGCCCTCTCGCCCAAGGGCCACCTGTTGACGGAGCGCCGCATTCTTGAGGAGGCCGATCAGCGGTCGCTGGTCGAGACCTTCCGCATTATCCGGGCGAATCTGCTGTCTTGCGGTAGCAGCGCCGACAGCAGGCAGGTGATCATGGTGACGAGTTCGCTACCGCGCGAAGGCAAGAGCGCGGTGTCGACCAATTTGGCCATGGCTCTGGCTCGCGCTGGTAAGCGGACGTTACTGATTGATGCGGACGCGCGTCGTGGGCGGTTACAGCGTGAGTTAGGGACATCCGGCAATCAGGGCTTGGAGGATGTATTGCGTGGGCGTACCACCGTGGAAAGCGTATGCTTCCCGACGGATCGCGAGAACCTCGACCTGATGGGCACGGGACGCTCAGGCAGCGGTCTGCCCGAACTGCTCGCCAGCACACGTTTTACGGAGGGTTTGGCTGCACTGCGGCTGAAGTATGACCACATCATCATTGACACACCGCCCGTACTGGGCCTGTCGGAGGCCTGTGATCTCCTGCCCTGTGTTGACGGCGTGGTTCTGGTGATCTGGGCCAAGTACACGCCCATGCGTGAAGTCAAGGCCAGCCTTGAACTGCTGAGGTCCAACCGCGCCAATTTCCTTGGCTTCGTGCTCAACCGCGTGGATCTCAGCAATGTCGGCTACTACTACCACTATTACTACTACTCGGACTACTACTACCGCAGTTACCACGCGAAGCAGCTCCCGCCGCCCCCCGCCGAACCCGCCGAAGTGTAGGCTGGAGCGGTGCTTGGTCGCAGCCAAGGGGCGTGGCCTGCTGCGGAATGCGCCCAGCCTCGGGCATACAGTGGCGTGGCCCCGCATCACTACCGGTCTTCTGGAGATGCGCCCGGCCTCGGGCGCAGCGGTGGCGGCCCACCGCATCTCCACCCGCGTGTCCTGCCGGCGTATCCAGCCACGCCTGCCCCCTCCAGACGGTCCTTTCGTACCTCGTGAACGTGCACACCTCTAACTCGTTGGCCTCATCGCAAGGGGTTTCTGTCGTTATCCCCTGCTACAACTACGCGCAGTTCCTTCCGGCGGCCATCGATTCGGTGCTGAATCAGACTGCGGGCCCGTGCGAGGTTATCGTGGTGGACGACGGCTCGACGGACGACACCCGGTCGGTGGCGGCGGGCTATGGCGAACGCATCCGCTACCTCTACAAGCCCAACGCCGGCCTTCCCGCGGCACGGAACACCGGCATTCGCTCGGCAACGCAGCCCTTGGTGGCATTCCTCGACGCCGATGACCGCTGGGAACCCGGTTTTCTCCGTCGGGTACTCGAGGTGTTTGCGGGTGCGCCCGTGGCCTATGGTCTGGTGGCCGCAAAGGCCAGGCGGGTTGATCCGCAGGGGCGGTCGACGCCCCGAGTCCATCGAGACCAGGCGCTGCACGGGGCGTTGACGTGCCGCGATATCCTCCTGCGCACGTGCTTCTCACCCTCGGCCGTCGTTACTCGCCGGGAGGTCTTCGAGCGCTGCGGACTCTTCGACGAGACCTTGACGAGTTCCGAGGACCGCGATATGTGGATCCGCATTGGTGCCTGCTTCCCCCTGTTTCTGATTCCCGAGGCGCTGGTGCTTGTTTGCGACCATCCGGGAAGCATGAGCAAGAACGCAGACCGGATGAAGCGGAATAGCCGTCGGGTGATCCGCAAGGCCTTTGACCAAGCCCTCGTACCCCGTTGGCAGTTCCTCTTCTGGCTACGGGTCTTGGCGTTCAACCGATTCCAGTGTGCGTGGATGTACCGCGATCAGGGCCGGCACGCGCGGGCGCTGGCCGAAATGTCAGCGTCGCTCGCGACGTGGCCCTGGTTTGGCGACGCCAGCCAGCTCAACGAACCGGTGCTGTTCCGTGTCCGGGCATTGAGGCGGTTTCTTTGGGAGGCTCTCCGGGGCTCGGCGGGGGCCTCACATGCCTGATCTGCGGCCCATCCGGATCCTGCACGTCGTGACCTCCTTGGATGCGGGTGGCATGGAGCGCGTATTGACCCGCGTGGCCCATAGGCTGGGCCCGCGCGGCTTCGAGATCTCGGTCTGCGGGCTGGAGCGCCGCGGGGTGCTGGCTGAGACCTTCCCCGCTCCGGAACGGGTCGTCACTCTGGGCAAGCCGCCGGGGCGTTCGTTCTCTGCCATCTGGCGGCTGCAGCGCGTCATCTCCCGCGTGCGGCCCGATGTGGTGCATACCCACAACCTTGGGCCACTGATCTACGCGGCGGCAGCGACCGGGTTCGGCCGCCTCTGCCCCATCTTGCACGGTGAGCACTGCCAGTTGCTGTGCCAGGATCTGGGGGCACCGCGCCTGGGGCTGCGACGCCTACTCTACCGGTCCTGCAGGAGGATCCACACCGTGTCGGAGGAGGCGCGCCGTGAACTCGTTGGCCTGGGGATTCCGGCGGCGCGGGTGGTGGCCGTGGTGAACGGCGTTGACACGGTCGCGTTTGCCCCAGGCGACAAGGCTGCGGCGCGGCGGCGGCTGGACGTACCCGCCGGGGGGCGGGTCATCGCCATGTCGGCACGCTTCGAACGCCGGAAGCGCCACGATCTGCTGATCGGCGCCGTGGCCCGGTTGGTGGCGCGGGGGCTTGACCTTCGCCTGCTGCTGGCTGGTGACGGGGCACTGCGCCCTGATCTGGAAGCCCTGGCGCAGAGTCAGGGGGTTGAGTCACAGGTCTGCTTCCTGGGGTTCCGGGAGGATGTCCTGACGGTGTATCAGGCTGCTGACTTGGTGGTTCTGCCCAGTACAGGCGAGGGGCTCTCGAACGCCATTCTGGAGGCGATGGCGTGTGGCACGCCCGTGCTCTGTCACGCCTCCTGTGGCTGTGCCGAGGCCATTTCCGACGGGGTCGATGGCTGGGTTCGCCAGATCGACTCCGTCGAGGCCTTGGCCGACCCGCTTCAGGCTCTGCTCGCCAGCCCGCAACTCCTCGGTACGATGGGCGCTGCCGCCCGTGAGAAGATGGTCACGCGCTTCGGCTTCCAGCAGGCCGTAGCGGGTTACGAGCGTCTCTACCGGGACATCGCTTCCTCCTAGTGGTATGGGGTTCCCTTGGACTTTGTCCTCGCCATTCTCTTCCTCGTCCTCTACTACGTGCGTCCGCACGAGTGGTTGGCGTGGGTAGCGCCACTACAGCCCATTGCCAAGGTACTGGTCTTGGGCTTGGTGGTCGTGTTCTTCCGCATGGCGCAGCGCGTCGAGTGGCGGCCGCTACGCTTCATTGGCGAACTCCTCCGAACCCCCAACGACTGGATACTCCTGGCGTTCACGCTCTGGGTCGTGTACGCTTCCGGCAGCCCCAAAGACACTTTCGGGTCGTTCTACCCCGTGCTGGCCTACTACATCCTTGTGCAGCATGCCTTGTCCACGGCGCGGCGTATGGAGAGTTTCCTCTGGGTCTGGCTGGGGTTGTTGCTCTTCGTTGCGATCATGGCCGTGCTCAGCCAGTACGACGTGGACCCCTTCGGGAGCCAACGTCGGACGCTGGGGATGTACAAAGGAAGACTCTCCCTAAATCTATCTATCTTCAATAACCCCAATGCTTTAGCGCATAGCGTCGTGATGGTCCTGCCAATGATCTACTTCCTGGCCGTCTGGCGTCGCTTTCTGCTGGCCAAGGAGCTGTCCGTACTGCTCTATATCATGCCGGCCTGGTGCCTTTTCCTGACCCAGTCAAAGGGGGGCTACATCAGCGGGGCGACAGGGGTTCTGGCTACCCAGGTCATCGGGCGCCCCAAGTGGGTTCAGGTTACTCTCCTGGCAGTGGCGTACATCGGCGGGGTCTCGGCGCTGATGTTCCTGCCGCGCATGTACGAACTCGACTCCATCCGTAGCGATCGGGGGTTCCAGGGGCGACTTCTGGTCTGGAACTTCGGCTGGACGTCTCTCCAGACTCTACCGAAGGGGGTGGGTTACGGTCGGTTCATGCAGCGCGCCCCTGAATACGTCGAGGGGAAGGTCCGTTTTCGTAAGCCTGCTCACAGTTCCTATGTGGAGGTTGCCGCGGAACTGGGTAAGGCGGGCCTCTTCCTTTGGCTGGGGATCCTCTACTACAGTCTGAAGACCCTGGTGCGAATGCAGGGCAGAACCGACCAGGAGGAGCGCATTCGACGTCTGCTGTTCTGCCTCGTCGTTATCTATGTGGCGTCCTCCTGGATGACCAACATCTCCTACCGCGGTACCCACTTCATCCAACTGGGGGTGATCGCGGCCTTCTATCGCTTGATGCAGCGTGCACCGCAAGCCGCCCTGGCGGTTGACGATGGCAATGTCGTGACGCGCCTCGGTCTGGGCACTGAAGTGACCGCAACGGGGCCTGTATCTCCTGCTGCCATGCCGGCGGCGGCGGCGCCGCCGCCGGAACGCATCGAGGCCGCCCAGGCGGAGGACCCTGGGGGCGAGGCGCCGTTACCGTGGCTGCCGCGCCGGCGCATTGCCTGGCTGCTGGTGGATGCGCTTCTGATCTACGTGGTGTACAGGCTTGTCTTGCGTGCCTGGCTGTACTTCATGGTCGAATGGACCGGTGTGTAGGGACGCGGGGGTCGGAGGTCGGAGGTTAGAAGTCGGTGTGTGGCATTTGCGGCATGGTAGCGTGGGATGGCGCGGAGGTCGACCCTGACCTTGTCTGCCGCATGCGGGACGTGATGGTGGCTCGAGGTCCCGATGATGCCGGTCTACACCTGGAGCCTGGCGTGGGCCTTGGTCACCGGCGTTTGAGTATCATCGATCTCAGTCCGGCCGGTCACCAGCCGATGGCCAATGAGGACGGCAGCATCTGGATCGTCTTCAACGGCGAGATCTACAACCACGTGGAGCTCCGTGAGGCGCTGATTGCTGCCGGCCACTGTTTCCGCTCGCGCACGGACACCGAGACGCTGGTCCACGGCTATGAGGAGTGGGGGATCGATGGGCTTGCCGGCCGCCTTCTGGGGATGTTCGCGGTGGCGATTTGGGACCGCCGTGCCCGCCTCCTGCATTTGCTTCGGGACCACGTGGGGAAGAAGCCGCTCTTCTATCGCCTACACCAGGGCCAGACCAGCTTTGCCAGCGACGTCAAGAGCATCTGGGTGGCGGCCGGGAAGTCGCTTGAACTCGATGAGCGAGCCCTCGACGAGTACCTCTACTACTACTTCATCACGCAGCAGCGCTCGATCTACCGCGGTGTGCTCAAACTGCAGCCTGGGCATCGGGCCACCTGCAGCGCGACCGGCGTGTCGGTGCGCCGGTTCTGGTCGCCCGATTACTCGGTTAAGGAGCGGCGCAGTGCCGACGAGTGGGTTGAGGGGATTGACCACTACCTGCGCCAGGCGGTCCGTCGTCGCCTCATGTCGGACGTGCCACTCGGGGCCTTTCTCAGTGGCGGTGTCGACAGTAGTGTTGTCTGCGCCACCCTGGCCAAGGAGAGCCCGTCCCGTCCCAGGACGTTTTGCGTCGGTTTCCGCCACGCGCCAAGCCACGATGAGCGGAGGCACGCCAGGGCAGTGGCTCGGCACATTGGCTCCGACCACACCGAACTGCTGGCAGAGAGCGAGGTGTTCGCACGTCTGCCCGCCATCGTCTGGCAGTATGGGGAACCCTTCGGTGACTCATCCGCGGTACCGACCTACCTGATTGCCCAAGCCGCGCGCCAGCATGTCAGCGTGGTACTAACCGGAGACGGCGGCGACGAGGCCTTCGGCGGCTATGAGCGCTACCTGACCGCAGGGCGTAGTCGGCACTGGGATTGGCTGCCTGCAATGCTTCGCCGGCAGGTTCTTCCCCAGGCGGGAGCCTGGCTCGCAGGGCAGTTCCCCACCAACCTGCTGGCCCAGCGTTTGCGGGTGGCGACGGACTACGCCGTTGGCAGCCGCGCCGCACTGGCGGGGAACCTCTGCTGGTGGGACGGCCTGCGGGCTCGCCTGTACACCGATACCTGGCGGGCCCGACTTGGCGACTGGCACCCCGTGTCCGCACAAGACGACCTCCTGCGCGAACTCAACGGGCCGACCCAGATCGACCGGGCTCTGCAGTATGTCCTGATGGTGCGCCTTCCGAGCGACTATCTTGCCAAGGTAGACGTAGCCACGATGGCCCATTCCCTGGAGGCACGGTCACCGTTCCTGGATGTAGAACTCCTGCAGTTTGCGGCCCGGATTCCGACGGATATCCTGCTGGAAGGCAGAGTTGCGAAGGCCCTGCTCAAGCGCTATGCGCGGCGGCTGATTCCCGCCGAGGTCATCGACCGTCCGAAGCAGGGCTTTGCCCTGCCCTTGGGCGACTGGTTTCGCTCACGTTGCCGGGGACTGCTGACGGACATCCTGCTGTCTCCCGCGGCCAGCAGTCGGGGCTACTTCAGTCCACGCACCGTGCAGACGGTGCTGGAGCAGCACCTCTCCGGACGGGCTGATCACACGCACAGGCTGTGGGCCTTGCTGGTGTTCGAGGTCTGGAACCGGCTCTTTGTGGACGGTTCGCTGCAGCCTGATCAGCCGCTGGTGGTTGGTGCGGACCGCGGCGCCTAGAATGGGCGTCGACGTGTGGGCGTCGTGTGTGGACGTCGGTTGGGGTATGCTGTTCCCTTGGCTTCTCTGATTGCACAGGGCCTCTTCTGGGTCAGTTTCCTGACCCTGGCCTACGCCTTCCTTGGCTACCCGGTGTTGGTGGCGCTGGTCGCTCGGTTGCGTCCGCGCTTGGTGGTCAAGGGGGACGCTGGCTTCACGCCGCTGGTCTCGGCGGTGGTGGTTGTGCGTAACGGCGTTGACCGCATCGTCCCGCGAGTGCGCAACCTGCTGGAATCGGACTACCCTGTCGACCGCCTGGAGGTGGTGGTGGTCTCGGACGGCTCCACCGATGGCACTGAAGCCGCGCTCAGCACTCTCGCCGATCCGCGTCTGTGTGTTCTTGGCCGGGAAGGGCATTGCGGCAAGGCAAGTGGTCTCAATGCGGCCCTGGCCCAGGCTCGCGGCGATGTCGTCGTCCTGGGTGATGCGCGTCAGCGCTTTGCACCGGAGACCATCCGCGCCTTCGCGCGCTGCTTTGCCGACCCCCAGGTCGGGGCCGTCTGTGGTGCCTTGGACGTAACGCCAGGGGTCGACGCCGTGAGTGGAGGGGTCGACGCCCACTGGCGGCTCGAGAACTTCGTGCGGCGGCAGGAAGCTGCGTTTGACTCCTCGATCGGCTACACCGGCGCCATCTGCGCGGTCCGCCGAGCCGCCTTCGTTGCGATCCCCGAGGACACCATCCTGGATGATGTCGTCACGCCGATGCTAATTGCGCTGCAAGGCTATCGGGTGGTCTACGAGCCCGCGGCGCGGGGCAGTGATCCCCAGCCCTTTGCGTCCGGCATCGAGCACCGGCGTAAGCGGCGCACCATGGCCGGGAACTTCCAGATGCTGTTCCGCTACCCGCGCTGGTTGCTGCCCTGGCACAACCGGCTGTGGTGGCAGCTCATCTCGCACAAGTACCTTCGGCTTCTCGGCTTCCCTTTGCTGGTCAGCATGATGGCGGCGAACGTGGCTCTGTTGCACGTGCCGGGGTACCGCGTGCTGCTTTGCGGGCAATTCGTCTTCTACGCGCTGGCCAGCCTTGGCATCCTCGTGCCCAGCTTGCGGCACAGGGTCTTCGCTCTGCCAGCCAGCTTCGTCTTCGTCAACTGGCGCACCATGCTGGGGTTGCGTGACTACCTCCTGGCTTCCCGGAAGCCCGGCTGGGAACAGGCTGCCTGAGCCCGACGCAAGGATGCCGGCTGATGGCGCTGAAAGCTCTCGACACGTGGCTGTGGCCGTATCTCACCCGACCGCGGTTTGACGCCGCGGCGGTCACCGACATCCTGCTCTGTGTTTGCGACCATTTCGAGCCGTTTCACGTCGCCAGCCGCGACGAGGCACTCGAGCGTGTCAGCGCCTGGAGTGCCCGCTTTCCGGAGTTTACCGCGTCCTTTCGCGACGCCGATGGTCGGCCGCCGGCCCATACCTTCTTCTACCCCATCGAGCAGTACGACGAGGAGATTCTCGAGCAGCTCGCGGCGCTTGGCCGGCGGGCTCATACCGAAGTCGAGGTCCACCTCCATCACGACCGCGACACGGCGGCCGGGTTGCGATGCACGCTCGATGAGGGGGTGCGGCGCCTGCGGCGGCACGGTTTGCTCAGTCAGGATGGCACCGGCGCGCCCCGCTTCGCCTTCATTCACGGCGACTGGGCTCTGGATGACTCGCATCCATCGGGCCGGCATTGCGGTGTCCGCACCGAACTGGCGGTGCTTGCGGAGGCCGGCTGTTACGCCGACTTCACCCTGCCGTCGGCGCCCAGTCCGACGCAGACGCGGACGATCAACAGCGTCTACTACGCGACCGATACCCCCGCCGCCAAGTCGCATGACTATGGCACTCCCGTACGGGTTGGGCGCGGCGCGAGTCATGATCGCCGTGACGGAGACGGAGCTTCGACGCTGCTGCTGGTCCAGGGCCCGCTGGGGCTGAACTGGCGCTGGCGTAAGTTCGGTCTGCTGCCGCGTGTCGAGAACGGGGAGCTCTCCAAGGCTAACCCCCCGACGCTCGAGCGACTCCGTTTGTGGATCGAACTGGGCATCCACGTCCTTGGCCGCCCCGAGTGGGCGGTCGTCAAACTGCACACCCACGGCGGCTTGCCACGCAATCTGGAGATGCTTCTGGGCGAGCCTATGGCGCGCTTCTATCGTGCACTGCTTGCGGACCATGATGGCCCGTCGCCGCGTCCGCACTTTGTGACGGCTCGCGAGTTGGTCAACATTCTGCACGCTGCCGAAGCCGGCCACCGCGGTGACCCGGGCGCCTACCGGGACTACCGTTATACGCTCGTCAGTGCCTAGCCCCGGCTTCGTCGTGGGCGGCCATTCCTGCCACGATAGGCGCGCTGCCTGCGACGGCGAGTATAAGCGATTTCGAGGGGTACGGTGATCATGAAACGTCACACTTGGAGAGCGATCACATTGGGCGCATCATCATACCCCACGAACCGTGCTCCGCTCGGTGCGAGCGTACGGTCCGCCTGGGCCACCTGGGCTCTCTGGGTACTTGCCGCAGCGGGGCTCAGCCTGACGTTGGGGGCTCGTACCTACGAGGTGGGGCCTGACCAGGAGTTCGGCGCGATCGGCCAGGTGCCGTGGGAGGCTCTGGCCGCGGGCGATACGGTGCGCATTCACTGGCGTCCGGAGCCGTACCACGAGAAGTGGGCCATCGCTGCGGTGGGTAGCGCCGAGGCTCCGATCACGGTGACCGGGGTTCCTGGTCCCAAGGGCGAGCTGCCGGCCGTGGACGGCAGCCAGGCTAGCACCCGAGAAGCTCTGGACTTCTGGGGCGAGGAGCGAGCCATCATCAAAGTCGGCGGCACCAACGCCTCGCCCAGCCTGCAGCCGCAACACATTGTGATCGAGAACCTGGAGGTCAGGGGCGCCCGGCCCGCTCAGACCTTCACTGGACGCGCTGGGAAGGCCTCCTACCGGGACAACGCGGCGGCCATCTGGCTGGAGAGCGGCGAGCACCTAACCGTGCGGAACTGCCGTCTGCACGACTGCGGCAACGGCTTGGTGTCCTCGCACCAGACCCGCGATGTGCTGGTGGAGGGCTGCGCCATCTACGGGAATGGCACCGAGCTTGGGATCTACCAGCATAACGTCTACACTGAATCTGAGGGTATCACCTTCCAGTACAACCATCTCGGCCCGTTGCGTCCCGATGCTTTCGGGAACAACCTCAAGGACCGCTCGGCGGGAACGGTCATCCGCTACAACTGGATCGAAGGCGGCAATCGTCTGCTCGATCTGGTCGAGAGCGAGTACCCGCACATCACCGAACGTGCCGACTACCGTGAGTCGTTTGTCTATGGGAACATCCTGATCAAACTTGCGGACACCACGAACACCCAGGTGTGCCACTACGGGGGCGATCAAGGCGACCCGGGTAAGTTCCGCAATGGCACTCTCTATGTGTGTCACAACACCGTCGTCTCACGGCGATCTGGCGCAGTGGTCCTGTTCAAACTTACGACTGCCCGCGACACGGCGGTCATCCGCAATAACATCTTCTGGTGCCGCTCGCCCGCGGGTCACATCCAACTCATGCCCTCGCTCGGGAAGGCAACCTTGGGCAGCAACTGGTTCCCCCGGCAGTTCGAGTCCATGTTGCGCTTCGTAGGCGGAGAGGAGGGGGTCCATATCGAGGACAAGCAGGTCTACGGTGACGCCCCGGGTTTCCGCGACGTGGACAATGGGGACTTCAGCCTGTTGTCCGGATCCGCCTGCAGCGGGCGCGCCGGTCCCTTGCCGGCGGCGATGCTGCCACAGCACGCCTGTACGTCCGAGTACGTCCCTCACGGTGGGCGCCGCCCTCGGAACACTGACGGTACCGGCGACCTCGGCGCCTTCGGTTCGGCCCCGGCGAAAGCGCCGTAGGCAGTGACCGCTAGTCGTTAGCCCATGCACATCCTCTTCCTCTCAACGCTCTTCCCGGATGTTCGTCGGCCTACCTTTGGTATACACAACGCCAACCTGGTACGCCGGCTGGCCACGGTCTCCAGAGTATCTGTAGTGGCACCTCGGCCGCGCTTGTCTGCCTTCCTGGCCCGCCCCGGCAGCAGCGTTGCGGAGCGCTGTCCTGAGGACACCGCTCTGGCGCCGATCTTCCCGGCCGTACCCTACCTGCCCAGGATTGGCAGTGCCGTCAACCATCGCTTGTACGCTCGGTGGCTGGCTCCGTCCGTGCAGCGTATCTGCCGGGCGCAGGAGCCGCCGGGTGTGCTGTTGGCGGCATGGGCTTACCCCGATGCCTGTGCTGCGGTACGCCTGGCGGGACCCTTGGCGCTGCCCTGCGTTGTCATCACCCAGGGGACCGATATCAACGACTACCTTGGTTACCCGTTGCGGCGCGGGGTTATCCTCAGGCACCTTGGTCGCGCCGCCGCCGTCGTCGCTCGCAGCGAGGCTCTACGCCGCCGCCTGGTCGAGGCGGGACTGCCAGAGGGCCGGGTGCAAACCATCCACAATGGCGTGGACACCGACTTCTTCCGTCCGGCTGTGGATCGGCAGGCCGTACGGCGGGCCGCGGGACTGGGGCCCGCGGACGTCGCCGTGCTTTTCGTCGGGAACTTCGCTCCGGTGAAAGATCCGCTGCTGGCCGTCCGGGCCGTGGCGGTACTCAGAGAGCGCTTTCCGGACCAAGCTTGGCGTCTGTTCATGCTCGGCGACGGGCCGCTGCGCACCAGGGTCAAGACCGCTGCCGGCGCCTTGGGCGGACAGGTGACCCTTGCCGGGGTCTGCTCTCCGGCGCAGGTGCTGCGCTTCATGCAGGCTGCCGATGTCCTCTGTGTGCCCAGTCGCAATGAGGGAATCCCCAATGTCATCCGCGAGGCCCTCGCCTGCGGCCTGCCCGTCGCGGCCACGCGGGTAGGGGGAGTCCCAGAGGTCCTGACCGACCCGCGCACCGGCGAGTTGGTTGAGCCTGGCCGGCCGGTGCTCATGGCCGATGCCCTGGCGCGGGTAGTCGCCCGCGGGCCGCAGGGCGGGGCGTGCCGCCGCCAGGCTCTGGCCTTCTCCTGGGACGAGACCGTGCGACGCTATAGCGAGCTGTTTGCTGTCCTTGCGACCCCGCCCCCATGAACATCCTTTACCATTTTCGCACTCAGGGCCGGGGCGCCGAAGGCGTCCACATCGCCGGCATTGCGCGTGCCTTCGCAGAGCGCGGCCATGTAGTCGACTTCTCCAGCCCCACCGGCGCCGATCCGCGACGTACGTGCGGCGCTGACCCGTTCGCTGGAGCCGACCGGCGGACTCGGCGTTGGTCATGGCTGGCGCGCCACTGCCCAGACACCGCGTTCGAACTCCTGGAGATGGGCTACAATGTGACGTCCTTGGTCAGGAACTCGCGTCTGCTGAAGCGCCGGCGCTATGACCTGATCTACGAGCGCCACGCTTTTTTCCTCTGTGTCACCGCCTGGTTGGCCCGTCGGCGGCGGATCCCGCTGGTGGTCGAGATCAATGAGTTGGTTGGCGATGAGCGGGTCAGGCGCCAGCCGACCTTCCGCCGACTGGCGGAGCGCTGCGACCGCTTCTGTCTGCATCGTGCCGATCTGGTCACCGTAGTGTCACCGCACCTGCAGCGCCGGGTCGTCGCGCTGGGTGTGCCTGTGGAGCGTACCCTGGTGCTTCCGAATGCGGTGGCTGCCGCGGATTACGCCCAGCCCGCCGACGGTCGCGGCGTACGGCGGAAATACGGTCTTGGTGACGCGCTAATCGTCGGCTTCGTCGGCTGGTTGGTCCCTTGGCACCGGTTGGAGGATCTGCTGGAAGCCGTGGCACTGGCCGCCGATCATGATCTCCGCCTCCTGATCGTGGGCAATGGCCCCCTGCGCGCTGACCTTGAGAGCTTGGCCGCCGCCCGCGGCATCGCCGCGCGGGTTCACTTCGCGGGTGCCGTGTCGCACGAGTCCGTGCGCGAGCACATCGCCGCCATGGATGTGGCCGTCATCCCCCATAGCAACGAGTACCGCTCCCCCATCAAGCTGTTCGAGTACATGGGGCAGGGCAAAGCCGTGCTTGCACCGCACACCGAGCCCATTGCCATGGTCGTACGGCACGGCGACAACGGGGTGCTTTTCGATCCTGGTGACATGTCCTCCTTCCGGGATGGGCTGACCCGGCTCGTGTCCGAGCCGGAGACGCGGCGACGCCTTGGCGAGCAGGCGCGCACCGATGTTCTCGCGAAGCACACCTGGGACCAGAATGCGGTGCGGATCCTGGAGCGGCTTCAGCTTGATGGACGATCCTGCGCCGAGACACAACAGCGCAACTCAGGGGTACGATGACGGCCCCGATCGCGTTCGCGGAGTGTCGGAAGGGCCATGCGTTTCGTCGACGCCCTGAGGCCGGAACACCGCGGCCAGGCCTGACTGCGCCCGTCACTGTCCTCTCGAGTTCCCATGCGTAACGCGCTCACCATCGATGTCGAGGAGCACTTCCAGGTCCACAACTTGGAAGCCGCCGTCGAGCGCTCGTCGTGGGACCGGCAGGAGTCCCGTGTTGAGGCGAACGTATGGCGGGTCCTGGAACTCCTGGACCGACACCGTGTGAAGGCGACCTTCTTTGTTCTCGGCTGGGTGGCTGAACGGCGTCCGCGGTTGGTCGGTGAGATTGCCTCTCGCGGACACGAGGTGGCCTCCCATGGCTACGAGCACCGTCTGGTCTACACGCAGACACGGGAGGAGTTCGCCGAGGACCTTCGGCGTTCACTGGGTGTCCTTGGCCAGGCACTGGCGGCGGTGCCCGGTCTGGATGGCGGCACCATCTGCGGCTACCGCGCGCCGAGTTTCTCGATCACCCGCGCGGTGCCGTGGGCCCAGGATGTCATTCTCGAGGCCGGGCTCCGCTATGACTCCAGCATCATGCCCGCCACAGGCCACCCTCGGTACGGTATCGGCGACGCCCCGCGATTCGCTCACGTGCTTAGCAACGGTCTTGTGGAGTTCCCCATGGCCACGGTGCGCGCCGGCGGGCGCAACTGGCCGGTCGCTGGAGGCGGGTATTTCCGGCTACTCCCCCTGGCGTTTACGCGCTGGGCACTGAGGCGCCTCAATCGCCAGGGGCATCCGGCCGTGGTCTACCTGCACCCGTGGGAGTTCGACCCCGAACAGCCGCGCTTCCGAGGGCCTTCAGCCTGGCTCCGCTTCCGGCACTATGTCAACCTGGACCGGACCGCGCCCAGGCTGGAGAGGCTGCTGCAGGAGTTTTCCTTCGCGCCTCTGCGCGAGGTTTTCGGCGACCTGCTGCGCCGTGTGCACGACTGAGGACGTGTGCGGTACCCCCGCAGGAGGCGCCTGGCCGCGGGCGCGGCGGTGGCGGCCTACCGCATCTCCACTGGTCGAAACCGTACCGCCGCGTGCCCCCACGTGGCCGCGGGTGAGGGCACCCGCGCGTACTGACCCCCTGCGGTGGCGGCCCACCGCGTCTCCATCTGTCTTCTGGAGAGGCGCCTGGCCGCGGGAGCGGCGGTGGCGGCCTACCGCCTCAGCACCGACCAACCACGGAACGTCGACCGTAGACTGAGGGTTTGCCCTTGCGCATTGCACTGGTAACTCAGGAAGAGCCCTTCTACCTGCCGCCGGCACTGGATGCCCTGTGCCGCCTGCGGCGTAACGAGCTGGTGGCGCTGGTGATCCTGCCCAGCTTCAATGAGAGTCTGCCGCAGACGGCACGGCGCCTGTACGAGTTCTACGGTCCGCGCGATTTCGCCCGTCTGTGTGCCCGCTTCCTCGGGGCGCGCCTTCTTGACCGAGCCAACCGCCTGCTGCCTCTGACGCGACCGTTCTCGGCTCGCGATGTCGCCCTGAGGCACCGTGTTCCGCTCCTCCTTCCCGCCAACGTGAACGCACCGGACTTCCTGGACACCCTGCGTCGTGAGATACGCCCCGACCTGATCGTCTCGATCGCCGCGAGCCAGGTCTTCGGGAGTGCTCTGCTGGACGTACCACAGCTTGGCTGCATCAATCTGCACTCGGCCCCGTTGCCGCGTTACCAGGGCATGATGCCTAACTTCTGGACCCTGCTGCACCAGGAGCCCCAGGCGACGGTCACGGTGCATCACATGGCCGCGCAACTGGACGCGGGAGACATCCTTCTGCAGCGCGACGTCGCGATTCTCCCGGACGATTCGTTGCACGATCTGATGGTGCGGTCAAAGCAGATTGGCGTTCAGGCGGTGGATGAGGCGATTGGGCTGTTGGCGGCGGGCACGGCGCCGCGGCGACCGATGGACCCCGCTCAAGCCAGCTACTTCTCCTTCCCCACCCGCGCCGACGCTCGCCGTCTGCGCGCCCAGGGGCGTCGACTACTGTAGCTGCCGGAAGCGTCGTCAGGTCAGACCCCCGGAGGCCGGCGTCGTCGGCCTGCTCGCGCCTTTGCCAAAGTCACTGCATCCGCACCACGCGCACCAGCCAGCGGACAAGACATGAGCATCCCATCTGCCCAGCCAGTGTTCCTCTCCATCGTGATCCCGGCGCACAACGAGGAGGGGTGCATTGGGGCCACGCTCGACGCTATTCTGGCACGATTCCGGCAGGAGGAGATCGCGGATTTCGAGATTGTCGTCGTCAATGACAACAGTCGTGACGGCACGGAAGGCGTGCTGCAAGACTTCAGCGCCCGCTTCCCGCAGGTGCGCTATGTCAACAATGCCGCCCCCAACGGTTTCGGCTTCGCGGTCCGGCGCGGCCTGAAGGAGTTCCGTGGCCAGGCGGTCGCCATTGTCATGGCGGACCTTTCCGATTCGCCCGCTGACATCGTGACCTACTACCGGCGCCTCAAAGCGGGTGCCGAGTGCGTTTTTGGCTCACGGTTCATGCGCGGTTCGCGAGTGGTCGACTATCCCCGCCTGAAACTGACCGTCAACCGCCTGGCCAACCTCTTTGTGAAGTGGCTGTTCCGGCTCGATTACAACGACGTCACTAACGCTTTCAAGGCCTACCGGCGGGAGGTGATCGAGGGCATCCAGCCACTGCTCTCACACCACTTCAACCTCACCGTTGAGATGCCGCTGAAGGCCATCGGACGCGGCTTTACGTATGAGCGGGTGCCTATCTCCTGGACCAACCGGGTGGCCGGGGAGTCGAAACTGCGCATGAAGGAGATGGGCAGCCGCTATCTCTTCATTGTGTTATACGTGTGGCTGGAAAAGAAGCTGTCCCGCGGGGACTATCACCGCCAGCGCTAGCCTGATCTTTGGCCACAGACTGAGCGGATCACACGAATGGGGCACAAGGTGAAGCATGGGTAAGCAACGCAAGGTCCTGGTCACCGGTTCGTCGGGTCTAATCGGGTCGGAGGTCTGCAGCCATCTCGCCGAGCGCGGCTGGACGGTGCACGGCCTGGACAATAATCAGCGTGCCGCCTTCTTCGGGCCGCAGGGCGACACGCGCTGGAACCAGCACCGGCTGCAGTCGTCTTTGCCGGGCTTCGTCCACCATGAGCTCGACATCCGCGACCGGGACGGGGTTCTGCGGTTGCTGGCCGAACTGAAGCCCAACGCCATCGTCCACACCGCCGCCCAGCCCAGCCACGACCGTGCGGCGGCCATCCCCTTTGACGATTTCGACACGAATGCGGTGGGCACGCTGAACCTGCTCGAGGGCACGCGGCGCTCCTGCCCCGAGTCGCCCTTCGTACACATGTCCACCAACAAGGTCTACGGCGACCGCCCCAATGCCATTCCGTTGCGGGAACTCGCCACGCGCTGGGACTTCGCTGACCCCGCCTACGCCGAGGGCATCCCCGAGGACTTCCCCATCGACCAGTCCAAGCACTCGCTCTTCGGCGCCTCAAAGGTGGCCGGCGATATTCTGGTGCAGGAGTACGGCCGCTACTTCAACCTGCCCACCTGCTGCCTGCGCGGCGGTTGCCTGACGGGCCCCAACCACGCTGGGGTTGAGTTGCACGGCTTCCTGAGCTTCCTGGTGAAGTGCAATCTCGAGGGCCGGACCTACCGGGTCTTCGGCTACAAGGGCAAGCAGGTCCGCGATAACATCCACAGCGGCGATGTGGCGCGTTTCATCACGGCCTTCATCGAGGCGCCGCGCGTCGCCGAGGTCTACAACATTGGCGGCGGCAAACAGAACGCCTGCTCGATCCTCGAGGCCTTCGACCTGGTCCGCGAGGTCTCCGGGCAAGCTCAGGTCTTCGAGTATGTCGACGAGAACCGGATCGGGGATCACATCTGCTACTACAGCGACCTGCGCCGGATGCGGGCGCATTACCCGGACTGGGACATCACGGTCAGCCTGCCGGAGATCGTGCAACAGATCGTGGCCTCGTGGCGAGACCGCGTCGCGGTTTCCTGAGCAAGGGTACAACGCTATGCGCGTTCTCATTACCGGCGTTTGCGGCTTTGTCGGCTCGACATTGGCCCGCGCCTTGCGCGAGTCCCATTCCGACTGGCAGGTCACCGGTCTGGATAACCTGTCCCGGCCCGGCAGTTGGGTCAACCTGGCGCCCCTGCGGGCGCTGGGGGTTGCCGTTGTGCACGGCGACCTGCGCAGCCCCTCCGATGTGGACGCATTGCCTGCCGCCGAATGGGTCATCGATGCCGCCGCCAACGCCAGCGTTCTCGCTGGCGTCGATGGGCGGACCAGCTCCAGGCAACTGCTCGAGCACAATCTGCAGGGCACGGTGAATGTCCTTGAGTACTGCCGTCAGCATGGCAGTGGGCTGGTTCTGCTCTCCACCAGTCGTGTCTACTCGATTCCGGGGCTGACCGCTCTCGAACTCACCGTCCACGATGGCGCCTTCCGGCCCGCTCCCGACCAGGATTTCCCCGCCGGCATCTCCGCGTCCGGGGTTTCTGAGAGCTACTCGACCGCCGCCCCCGTATCGCTCTACGGCAGCACCAAGCTGGCCTCGGAATGCCTGGCTCTCGAGTACGGACACACCTATGGCTTCCCCGTGTGGGTCAACCGCTGCGGGGTGATGGCTGGGGCCGGGCAGTTCGGCCACCCTGGTCAGGGCATCTTTGCCTTCTGGGTCCATGCCTTCCGCGAACGGCGCCCGCTGCGCTACATCGGCTTCGGCGGCACCGGCCACCAGGTCCGCGACTGCCTGCACCCGGTCGACCTGCTGCCCCTTCTGGAGAAGCAGTTCGTCGCCGGTCTCGATGCCGCCAAGCCCAGGATCATCAACGTCTCGGGCGGGATTGGGAGCTCAGCCTCCCTGCGGCAGTTGAGCGCGTGGTGCGCCGAGCGCTTCGGAGCGAACGAGATCACGATCAGCGCCGAGGAACGCCCCTACGACATTCCCTGGCTGGCACTGGATCCAGCCACGGCCCAGAGCACCTGGAACTGGCGCCCAGCGCTCGCGCTCGGCGACATCCTCACCGAGATCGCCGATTTCGCCGAGCACCACCCGCAATGGCTCTCGTTGTCACTGGGTTGACCTGTGCTTACGCCGGCCGCTGCATCCCGCAGGTCCGCCTCGGTGACCCAGTCCGCGCTGCAGCGCCACGGTCGCGGGGAGATCAGGATATGATTGGGTGTTCATCATGGATGACGCGGATGACACAGATGGTTTGGGTACGGAGACAGATGGGCACTTGGGGGGGGCATTCCCGTGAGCACCGCTAGCGCTACATGCTTTCGTCCGCAGGTACTGCCAGAAGATCGTGATTACTTCGACCTCTATGCGAAAACCTGCGAGTACGCCCCAAGCGACCGAAACTACCGGAAGTCGGTGGAGTGGAATCTCTCCGCCATTGCGCGTGGACAGTGCTATGCCGATGCGATCGAGCAGTACATGCCCTTACGTGGCAAGCGCGCCCTGGACATCGGTTGCGGCAGCGGTGGAGTCTGCATTGCGTTTGCGCAACGGGGTGCCCTCTGTACAGGCATTGAGCCCGCCGAGTACCGTCTTGAGTGGGCTGTGGCTCGTACTCGCGGTCACCAGGTTCAGGCGACTCTCATCTCCAAGAAGCTGGAGGACACGGATTTCCCCGATGGAGCCTTCGATGTCATAACGGCTACGGATGTGCTGGAACACGTGGAGGACTACCGGATAGTGATGCGCAAGATGTGTGACCTACTCGCCCCCGGGGGCCTCATCTTTGCCACCGTGCCGAACGGCTTCCATGTGAGGAACATTCTTGCCGAGAACCACACGGGGTTGTTTGGCGTGTTGCTCCTGCCGATGAAATGGCGACCGTTCTATGTGGTCAACGTGAGGAAGGCGATGAAGTCACATCACGTGAGCTATTTCCCTCCCTGTCACACGCTGGTGGCGATCTGCCAGTCACGCGGCCTGGTGGTACTGGAGCCGGTCGAGATTGCCAAACTAAGCCACCCAGAAGGCATCAGCCGGCGTTGGCTGCAGACCGTGGTACGCGCTCTGCTGCGGCTCTTTCCCTTCTGGCCCGTGTACCATCGACTTATCTCCTGGTTCTTGCTGCCGCCCACTTACACGCTTGTTGCCCAGAAGCGCTGACCGCCGCGCCTTGGGAGGTCCTCGGGGAGTTTTTGTGTTAGGCCAAAAGGCTATGATAATAGTAGCATATTAGCACAGGCCAAACCCGACGGACGGCATGCGTTGAGAGGGGCAGGCCAGAAGCACTAGCTCAGCGGCTGCGCGAGTCCGAGGAGTTGATACACTTCATGCCGCACAAGATCGCTAGCTTGGCCCGGGCAGGAGTTGATTTCCCTTGACAGCCGCTGCAGCGGCTCCAGGGGATAGGACGCAAGCGCTTCCGTCAGGCGTTCGCGCAGATCAGAGCAGTCCAGCCGTACGACCGGCGAGAGGTGGCGGTATTGCCAGACCAGGGAGCCGGGTTCGAGCAGTTCGTCGCTCACCGGCACATACACTGCCGGCCGGCCGAGTAACGCGCCATGCAGGGCCAGCGAGGTATGGTCCGTGAGCAGGACATCGCAGGCAACCATGTAGGGCGCCCAGTCGGCGTCGGGTTCGCGCACCAGGTAGGCGTGCTGCCGCTGTGCCCGCACAACCTCACCCCACACCCGCTCGCCGGGCGGCTTGGGACGGTACTCGTGCGGGTGGGCGTTGAGGATGAAACGGAACTCGTCCAGCAGTTTCCGGGACTGTGCGAGAACCGCGTCACCAACCGTCTGCCACAGGCAGGCCGGTCCCCAGGTGCTGAGTACGAACACGACCTTCTCGCCTGCCTTGATACCCATCCCGGCGCGGATCTGCTCTCGCCGCTCGCACATCCGCAGCATGGCGTCGTCACGCAGATTCCCCACCACCGCGACGATGTCACGGTACTCTGGGTTCAGTTGGATCGCTAGTCCGCGGTTGAGCGCGGACGCGTCGAACACACGTGTATAGCGGACATGTCCGCTGCTGTCCCACGCCAACGGACCGAAGGTCGACACGACGCCTTTCACTTTCTTGCCGCTCTCGATCCCGTGCGGCACAAGGAGCGTTGGCTGGCGCCGGCGGTCGACGATGTCTTCGTGCTCGGTATGGTAGGTCGAGCAGACAAGGTCCCATTGGCGCAACCGAGCCGCGCGCGCGGAGGTGCACGGCAGTCGCAGTGCTCGCTGGATGGCCTGCGCCTCGGCGCAAGCGGGATCCATTCGCGGTGGCAGAAGCGTCCAGGCCCGCAAGCGCTGGTCCCCCCCGAACAGCCCCCAGAACTCGGCCATGTATTCCGCCGCGAGCGCGGAATCACACACGAAAAGGATGTGCTTTCGCGTCCGAAACCGGTGCTCGGTTCTGCACACCCAGCGCGCGAAACCGCTGGCTAGAGAGAGCGCAACATTCCGCATGGCCATCCGCGGGCTAGGGGTGACTTACGCGTGCCACCAACGCGGTGGGCGTCCGCTGAGCAGGCAGCGAAGGAGGGCACCGAGGTAAAGCTTCGGGGGCGAAAGCCGAACGCTGAGCCGCAGGCGCCCAAGCAGATGGACCAGAGCTTTGAGGCGTCTCCGCTCAGCCAGGTGGCCATAGACCACATCCAGAAGAAAGAACGCTTCCCGCTCGCGTAGCCACTCGCACACCCTTGAGCGTTCCGCACCGGTCAGGTCCTGCTTGTAACGACGGTACACCCGCCAGTCCTCAGCGAGGAAAAGTGCTCTCTTCGAGCAGGTCTTGCTGGTGGCATGGAACCGGAAGAACGCCATTGGCACCGCGCTGCTCTTAGGGACGAAACCCGCCTTGAGTGACCGGATCCAGAACTCGCTGTCGAAGCAGAAGTGCAAGCTCTCATCCATCTCGGCAAGCGAGTCCAGCATGCGCCGGTGCCAGAACATGCCAGGTTGACAGAAGCCCACATTCCGCCGCCCCAGGGCCTCCAGGAAGGTGCATGGAAGAAGCGTGTGGCGATGGTTGGTTCGGTCCAGGGAGTACCCGTCCACGACCGTGCCACTAAGCCAGTTGAGCGTGTCATCCCTCAGGAACTCAGCGGCCGCTGCCCAAAGGGCGCCGGGATAGTAGCAGTCGTCGCTGTTGATCCAGCCGAGGATGCTCCCTGTCGCCCGCCCCCAGCCCTTGTTGATGGCGTGAGTCTGGCCCCTATCGGGCTCGGTCACCCAATGACTGATCCACTTCTCGTACTTACGGATAAGCCCGATCGTGTCGTCAGTGCTGCCGCCGTCGATGATAATGTACTCGAGGTTCGGATAGCCCTGCAGCAGGACGGACCGAATAGTCTCCTCGATGAAGTGCCCTTGGTTGTACGAGGGGGTCACGATGCTGATGCGAGGCCAGTCCCTCCCTGGCGGCAGCGGGGACACAGCCTCCCGAGTCTGGTCGATGCCCGACTCGATTCGGTTCTCCGTGCCGTCGATGGCCCACGGCCACCCGTGCTCTCCCGCTGGCGGTTCCGGCAATTCGGCGTCTGTGGCCTGCGCAGCCTTGGCTGTTGTCATGGACATCGTTGGATGCTGCTCCGGACTGTGTGTGCGCCGTCCCTTGCCGGTCCAGTTTGGCCATCACGTCGAGAGGGATGCAGGGTTGTTGTTGCCGCAAAGGTGGCATCGGTAGCCGTCACCCAACCTAGGGCAGGGCTAGCTCCAGACGCCATATCCGGTCTCCGATCTCCACCTCGCGTGCGGCAGCTAGTCCCCAATCATCGTTGTTCTTATAAGGAAGACCGGCCCTGTAGTCAAACCTCAGCCCGTTCGTGGGGCGCCATCCGTTGGCACTGGAGTTGCCGTGGTCCATATGGAACACTGTACCGATACGAACCAGTTCAGCCCCATGCGCGATCAGTTGCAGTACCCCGCGACTGTCACAGTTGAATCGATGGCTCCTGAGTGACTCATCGTAGCCCTGTGCCTGGTGCCACATCTCTGCCGTTGCCAGTGTGAAATCGCCAGCGCCATCCAGGGGCACGCAGTCGTCGCGGTAGACTCTCCTGTACCGTTGCCGCTGTACCAACAGACGGGTACTGATGTTCTCCCCCGTCCAGTCGAAGTCGATCCTTCTGGTCTGGTAGACCTTCCCCCGGCGCAACGCTGAGAACCAAGGGAAGGTGTCTGGGCCCCAGATGATGTCTGCATTGGTGCAGCACACCCAGTCCGTTCGAGCCTTTCGAATACCCACATTTTTCGCGTGGTACTCCATCAGTCCGAAAGCTGGGTTCTGACAGGCCTGCTCGTGGACAGATCCGGGGACCTCATATGCCCGGAGTCTCGGGAAGCACCGAGTCAGTTCGCGCGCCAGGAGAGGGACACCTACGGGGGGATTCCACTCCACCCAGACAGCGTCTGTGAGTCCGTGCCGGAAAGCCCACGCCAGGCAGGTCCGAACTCGGTTCAGGAAGTCGGGCGTATACCCGTCGTTTCTGCCACAGAGAACGGCGGTTACGGGTTGCTTAGGGAAAAGAGCGACAAGCGGCGCCGCGCCGAGATGGAACAGGCGGCGCCAAAGCCTGTTGTAGATGGTCACGCGCCACGCGATGCTCCGCCTAAGGGATATCATACATAGCCCACCACCGGAAGCCGCCAGAGATTGTGTCGGTCCCGCGAGTGAACACGACTCTAGGTGTTAATAGCGCACCACTCGTGAGGGACGTGAATCTCACCAACTCCTAGGCTCTGGTCAAAGCTGAAACCAGTATTGCCTGGATCGCAACCGATCACCTCGATCACTGCAACATCCTCAACGTAGTCGAGCCATTCCACTTTGGGGACCGTAAGACCGACGTCCAGACGGTACTTCCCTCGCGCAAAAGGCAGGGACGGTATGACAAGCTCGACCGTCTGGCCAGGACCTGGGCCGACGTACACACCACTGAAATGCTCCGAGGCGAAGTAGCCAGACTTATCCCCAGCCGCGGTCCTCACGAAGACCTCAACGCCGAGCGCTCGCGTTGAGGTCGAGCGCAGCTTGAGGCGCAGACGCATCGTCTCCCCGAAAACGAAGGATGCTGCGGGTTCGCCCCGGTGGTCCAGAATCCAGAGCTTCTCAAAGCGCGCGAGTGGTGACTCGTGCTTGCGTGGCCGACGTTCGATGTCCTGCACGGCATGGCACAAGGAATCAAGCGGTCGGACCTTGTCCAGGTAGCGTTTGACGACACCGTCGGTAGCTCCGGTACTGGCCACCTCGCCTTGCTCCAGAAGCAGGCAGACTGGACACAGCGACCTGACTACGCCCAGATTGTGGCTCACGAACAGCACTGTGCGCCCACCTTTGGCGATGTCGCCCATCTTGCCGAGGCACTTGCCCTGGAACTCAGTATCACCGACGGCGAGGACTTCATCAACGATGAGGATCTCGGGATTGAGGTGCGCGGCCACGGCGAAGGCGAGGCGGACGTACATCCCGGAGGAGTAGCGCTTGACGGGGGTTTCGAGGAAGCGCTCGACGCCGGAGAAGGCGACGATCTCGTCGAACCTCGCCTTGATCTCGGCCTGGCGCATGCCGAGGATGGCACCGTTGAGGAAGACATTCTCGCGGCCGGTGAGTTCGGGGTGGAATCCGGTGCCGACTTCGAGCAGGCTGGCGATCCGGCCACGGGTACGGATCTCGCCGGTGGTCGGCTCCGTGATCTGGCTGAGGACCTTCAGCAGGGTCGACTTGCCAGAGCCGTTGCGACCGATGATGCCGAGGACTTGACCTTCCTGCACGTCGAACGAGACATCCTTCAGTGCCCAGAACTCCTCCGTCCGCAGCCTGCCTTTCCTTGCCGGTCCGCGTCGGAGGACCGTACGGGTAAGGTCTGTCAGATGGTCTCGGAAGGTATCGTGCCGCAGGCTTCCGCCCAAGACGTACTTCTTACCTACGCCGCGCACTGAGATGATGGGGCCCGTGGACATAGTTGCTGGCAGCGACATCGCCGCGAGGAGCGACATCATTGGCCGATTCCGGCGCTGTTGGTTCTCGATCGCCTCGGCCGCAAAGGTAGCCGGGAGTCCAGCCATATCAAGCGGGACGCACTCATACTCGGCCTGACTCGGTTGGAGCTCCTACGGGCTCTCGCTGCCCGATCCGCGCCTCTTACAGCGCAATCCCGGGCTACTGCTTCGTTCCTTCCAAGTTCAGGCTGAGGGGGTAACGACGATCACCGATGATGATCGCGCTGGATGAGTAGTCCCGGAAGCGTGGCGTGCTGTCGGCTCCTGGGGCCCATTCGCGGATGCCGTCCAGGCCCGCTTCACGCATGGCAGTAGTCAGGTGGGTTGCGTCAAACACGGCGTGATGCACGTTGTAAGGGCTGTCGTGCCCACCAAGGATATAGGACTGGACGGCAGAGATGCAGTAGCCGGAGTCCTGGTAGGCGTTGAGGATGGCCCGCAGGTCCGGTACGGCCAGACGCAGGAGCCCGCCAGATTTCAGCACGCGCACCCACTCGCGGAGCACGGCCCCGGTCCGCTGGTACGGGATATGCTCCAGGCAGTGTGAGCAGTAGAGAAAGTCGACCGAGTCGTCCAGAAGCATGGGAAGCCGTTCGACACCGGCCACATAGTGCACGCGAGGGTACCAGGTGGCGTCGATGTTGATGAAGCGCGGGTCGTGGGTTGGCCCAGACCCAAGGTTCACGTACACGCGACCGTCGGGGTTGGTCGGCACGTCAAGGCAGGGCCCCAGATGGAGGGCGCTGCGGACAGGCGCCATAGCTCTGTACCAGCGCTCCCGGTAGCGGTCGCGCCAGTTTCTGGGGAGGGCGCCAATCAGCGACCGTAGGCCTAACACGATGGATCGCCCCCGTCGATGTGGAAGACTGGTTCCTCTGTCACCAAACCCTGCCATGCCTCCCCGAGGTTGCTGGTCTCAGAAGGCAAGACATGTAGCTTGCGTGGCATGAAACACCGCTCAAGTTGGCCCAAACTCTGACTGTTGATGCTGACGTCCAGTTGGTAGAGCCCCGCCTTCAGCGGTAGTCTCACCGTCACCCGCAGGTTGAGCGCAGCGCGTGGGAGGGTGAGCAGCCCTTGGCCGTTGTCTCGGCTATTCCCGGCAATCACGATACGCCCCTCTCCATCCCAAATGACAAGCCCAAAGAAGGCGTCGCGTGCCTCTGCGTTTGATGCTACCGCGAAGATGAACTCGCAGGTGTCCCGCGTCCTGCACATGTGGCTGTCACCGGTATGCGTGCCGCCGCTAAGCGCCCAGTCAACCACCCGGGCTTCGCCATCGCACAGTTCACGGGGCCGGGCGGCGGTTTCCGGCGTGGGCTCAACGGACCGGTGGTAGGCGTCGATGACGGCGGCGGCGGTTCCGCCGGCGTTGACCCTCCCCGCGGCCAGACACAGGCCGGTCTGGCACAGACGCGATACTGCCGAGAGGTTGTGGCTGACGAACAGGACGGTCCTGCCCTGGCACTTGGCCACATCCTCCATCTTAGCTAGGCACTTCTCCTGAAACTGCATGTCGCCCACAGCAAGGACCTCGTCAACGATGAGGATCTCGGGATCGAGGTGCGCGGCCACGGCGAAGGCGAGGCGCACGTACATCCCGGAGGAGTAGCGCTTGACGGGGGTATCGAGGAAGCGTTCGACGCCGGAGAAGGCGACGATCTCATCGAACTTCGCCCTGATTTCGGCCTGGCGCATGCCGAGGATGGCACCGTTGAGGAAGACGTTCTCGCGACCGGTGAGTTCGGGGTGGAAGCCGGTGCCGACTTCGAGCAGGCTGGCGACCCGGCCGCGGGTGCGGATCTCGCCAGTGGTCGGTTCGGTGATCCGGCTGAGGACCTTGAGCAGGGTCGATTTGCCGGCGCCGTTGCGGCCGATGATCCCGAGGACCTCGCCTTCCTGTACGTCGAACGAGACATCCTTCAGCGCCCAGAACTCCTCTGCCCGCTGCCTGGATTCGGGCAGAGGTCGGCGGCGGAGTGCGCCACGGACCAAGCCTGCGAGGGAGTCACGGAATGTGTCGTGCCGCAGGCTCTTACCCAGGACGTACTTCTTGCCTAGTCCGCGCACAGAGATGATGGGGCGCGAAGACATGGCCTAGATGACATCCGCGAACGTCTTCTCGGTCGAACGGAAGAAAAGAGCACCGGAGACGAGCACGAGGGCGCACACGGCCAAGCCCAACCAGAAGCCGGGCCAGTAAGGTGTGAAGTCGGGTCCCAGGATGGCCCAGCGGAAGCCGTCGATGACCCCGACGATGGGGTTGAGGCTGTACCACAGGCGCCAGCGCTCGGGGACCACCTCGCTGAGGAAACCTACCGGGCTGACGTAGGTGCCAATGCGGACCAGGAAAGGGACCACGTGCTTGACGTCACGGTAGCGGACGTTGAGGGCACTTAGCCACAAGGCGGCCCCAAACGCCGCCAGGAAGGCGGAGAGGGAGAACAGCGGCAGCAGCAGCAGCCCCCAGCGCGGGGTGACGCCATACCAGAGCATGACGCCGATCAGGATGACGAAGGAGATGGCAAAGTCGACCAGACCGCTGAGCGTGGCACTCGAGGGGATGATGAGCCGCGGGAAATAGACCTTGGTGATCATGTTCGACGAGGCGATCAGCGAGGCGCTGCCCTGCGTCATGGCGTTGGCGAACAACTGCCATGGCAGCAGTGCCGCAAGCGTGATCACGGCGTAGGGCGCGCCGTTGCTGGGAAACTTGGCGAGGCGTCCGAAGAGAACGGTGAAGACGAGCATGGTCAGGAGGGGTTGCAGCGCGGCCCAGAGCACACCCAGCACGGTCTGTTTGTAGCGGACGAGGATGTCGCGCCAGGCGAGGAACCAGAAAAGTTCGCGGTAGCGCCACAGCTCCGCGAAGTCGATGGCGATGAGGCCATGTCGCGGTCGGATGACGCACTCGGGTCTGTTCTCTGTTCCTACCACCGATTCTGCACCTTGCGATGGGACGCTAACGCGCGGGGAACTCCAGACCAGCGGAAGCGCATTTCACCACTATAACGGAGCTTGGCAGCGTGTCCAGAGCCCCGCTAGCGCCGGGAGCGGCTCCAGTCAGACCATCCATCACCAAGAGGTGCGGTTCTGCATGCCAGCGATGTCTGGCCCTGCGCCTGGGAGCGGCGGTCGGGTTGCCGGCCAAGCGTCGCACAGGTCTTGCAGATGCCGGCGCCCGAAGCTAGTCGTCTCTGATGGCGACAATGCACGACCACTCGCCGGCCCGGTGCCGGTACGGATGGCGTTGATGGCGTCGCAGCCCTCGTCGTTCCTGACAAATCTCAACGCAGGGGCAGGCGGCGCGATGGCTCTTGCGTAGGGGATGTTGGTGTTCTCGCGAGAGTTATGCACCACCAGCGTCTTGTAGGGGAATCACTCTTTCCCATCGACCTCGGTGACGGTGTCGGCAATCACTTTGTGCTCGCAGCACCCTGGGGTGAGGAGGTGGCGCGAGGGTGGTGAGGGGACCTGGCCAGGGTGAAGTGGGCCGCGTACCAGTCCACCATAGCCTTGAGTCCCTGCTCCAAGGGAGTATCGGGATCATAGCCGGTTACCCGGCGGAGTTTCTCGGAGGAGAGACTCTTGCGCGGCGCGCCCTCGGGTTTCGTCGGGTCGAAGCGGAACTCCGGCGAGCGTCCCGTCAGGTGACAGATGAGGCGCAGCAGGTCCGCGATCGAGGTCTCACGCTCGTGCCCCACATTCACCGGGTCGGCGCAGGCGTAGTGCTCGATCAGCAGCATAAACGCGCGCGTAATGTCGTTGACATGCACGAAGGCACGTGACTGCTTCCCCGAGCCCCAAGCTACCACCGGGTTCTCATCGTCAAGCACGCGCTTTATGAGCGCCGGGATCACGTGGGACTTGTCGCCGTCCCAGGTATCGCCGGGGCCGTAAGCGTTGTTGGGACGAGCGATGGCGATCTTCATGCCGTACTCGCGCGCATAGAATCTGGCCTGCTGCTCGGCGACTATCTTCCCCAGAGCGTAGCCCTCATTGACCCGCTCTGGAACCCCGGTGAAGGCCTCTTCGCGGATGGGTACTGCGGCCTCGTCCGGGTAGACACAGGACGTGCTGACGACCAGCACGCGGTCCACGTGGTTCTGGCGGGAGGCCTCGAGGATGTTCAGTCCGAGCAGTGCATTGCAGGTCAACATTTCCCCGTGGTGACTCTGGCTGTACTCCATGCCACAAGCGCGGGCTGCCAAGTTCATCACCACATCCATGCCGGCCGTGACCGCAAGGCAGTTGTCCTGCGACGCGAGGTCGACCAAACAAAACTCGATCTGCCCTTCGATATCTGCCAGACTCTCTTTACGACCGCGCTCAAGATTGTCTGCGACGCGGACCTTGGCGCCAGCAGCCACCAATCGTCTCGTCAGGTGCGAGCCGATGAAACCAGCCCCCCCCGTGACCAGTACCTTACGATCCACCCAGAAGGTGCTGTCGACAGGTTGCATATTACGGATTTCCCCCCCCTCTACCATACTCCCCACTAAACAAGCATCCTCCAACCAGAATGTCGACGGTCAGAATGTACTGGCACGGAAGCGAAATCCAAGCACTCAGACGGCGCAACCATGACCCGACGGCGTTACCTTAGCGCCGGTTTTCGCGACGTGATCACGGTAGGGAGGTCAGCGCTGCCGTGGGCGTCGGTTGCAGCGCACATGAACAGGACGCGGGGTGGGTGGGCAACAATGAACCACGTCGATGCTTGGTGGGGGCGTTATCTCCGGCAGCGGGAACTGGCGAAGACCCGCTGCCAGCGCGGGTCAGACCTGGTCGATGGTTGGCTGCGCGCCTGGATACGCCCGCAGTGGGCTCTGCTGGCGCTGCTTGCGGTGGGCCTGGCGTTGCGGCTCTGGGGGCTGCAGAGGCCGCCGCTGGAGTTCCATCCCCAGCGCCAGTTCATGGGCGCGACCATCGCGCGGTCCTACTTCCTTGAAAACCGTGCTGGCGAACCCGCGTGGCGCTGGCAGGTGGCTGACCTGAACCGGCGCAATGAGAATACCCTCGAGCCGCACATCCTGGAGCGTACCGCGGTGCTGGCTTACCGGTTGGCAGGCCGCGAGATCATCTGGATACCGCGGGGTCTATCGGTCTGCTTCTGGATGGTGGGCGCCGTGCTGCTCTACCACATCGGCGTTCGCTTGGCGTCGCCAGCCAGCGCGCTGATTTCGGTGTCGGTCTTCCTGTTCATGCCCTACGGCCTCCTCGCGTCCCGCAGTTTTCAGCCCGATCCGCTGATGATCTGCCTGCAGCTGGCGGGTATCCTGGGGTTGCTGCGCTCCGCCGAACGCGAGGGACTGCAGCGCCTGCTGCTGGCTGCAGGGCTGTGTGCCGCGGCGGTGTTTGTCAAGCCGGTCTGCCTGTTCGTGCTGCTGGGGGTCTATGGCATCGGTTCGCTGCGCCGGCACGGACTGCTGCGCACGCTGACAAGCCGGTATACGATCTTGCTCGGGGCTGCGCTCTGCCTGCCGGTGGCCTACTATCTCTGGCAGATGTTTGGAGACACCACAGGTAGCAGCCTGCGCGGACAGGCCGAGGGGAGCATCGTCCCGGCGCTTCTGCTGACGCGTGTCTTCTGGAACGGGGTCGCGCTCATGCTGATGCGGGTGGTCGGGATCATGCCGTTGCTGCTCGCCTTGGCGGGGCTGGCGCTCGTGCCGGAGAAAGCTCCCCACCAAGGGGTTCTCGCCGGGATGTGGGCCGGCTATGCCGTTTTTGTGCTGATCTTCACGTTCCACACGCACACGCATGACTACTACCACCTGCAGATCCTGCCCATTGCCGCCCTTTCGCTGGGGCCGTTGGCGCTGGTGGTCGTGGGGCATGAGCGCCGTTTCGCGTGGCTCACGCCGGCGCGGGTTCTCCTGGCCGCGGTCATCGTGACTGTGGCCATATGTTTGGCGGCAGCAGCCCTCGCCAGCCTGGGGCGTGAGCCGCTAACAGCCAGGCGGCTCGTCAAGTCGGTCGTCAAGGTGTGCGGGGCGACGTGCGGCGTCCCGCAGAAGTTCATGGGCTATCTGCGTCCTGCCTCGATCGGGGTGAGTTCCGACGTCGCGGATGCACGTGCCGTTGGGGAGTGCGTCGGTCACAGCGCTAACACCATTTTCCTCGGCAAGGACCTTGGCAGCGCGCTGGCCTACCTGGGTGAGCTCTCCGGGGTGCGCTGGCCGTCGTGTGACCTGGTGCGCGCCTGGCGACTGCGCGGAGATGGCCAGGCCCTCGTTGCCGCCGAGCAGCGGCTGGACCTGATGTTGCGCCAGAACCCGAACGCCGACTACTTCGTGGTGACTGATTTCGGCGATCTCGCCCAGCAACCCGATCTGGAACGGCTGCTCACCGCGTACCCCGTGGTGGCGCGTACCACTCGCTATGCGGTGTACTCGCTGAAACGCTAACGCACCGGCCAGGCGGCTTGCAGCCGTCGGCCGAGCTCAGCACTGAACCGCCGTGAGGAGGGGAGGTCGAAGTGTGTCTGGTCGGAGGTGTCCGTGTCGGCGTAGACGGGGAATTCACGCTGCAGCACAGTCACCTGCGGGCGGGTTGCGAGCTGGTCCAGGAAATGGTAGTAGTCGGCGTTGAAGCCGAGCTGCTCGCGGCTGTCGTAACCACGCTGAGTGCAAGGAGTGGTGACCCAGTAGATGGGGATGTTGTGGCGCGCCGCCAGGTTGAGAAAACGGTCGAGGTAGTAGCGGTTGACCGGGGCTACCGTGAAAGGTATGCGGAAGAGCGGCTTGAGTGGCGCTGGCGTGGCCGCTGTCGGTTTGCGGGCAGCGGCCTGTTTTTCGGCACTGGCCACTCGTTCGTCCTCGTTCAGCACAGCCGGGCGGAACAGGGCCAGGACCTCGCGCCGGCCCCTGAGCAGTTCCGCAATCTGCTCACGGTAGCGTAGCGTGTAGGAGAAGCGCAGCAGCGTGCTTCCCAGGATGTCGAAGCGGTCATGTCCACTGCCCAGGAGGTCGGCCATCTCGGGCCAGGTGCAGAGGCCACCGGCGACGATGTGCATGCGGGTGGACGCGAAGGTGTGTGGGGAAGGCGCGTAGAGGATGGCACCTGGGATTCGGCCAGCGGCGATCATCCGTTTCAGAGCGAAGTAGGCGGTCTCCGGGCCCGTGCCCTGCATGGCGTCATTGCGGATCGTCACGCCTTTGCCGAGGTGCTCGTGGAGCACGCTGGTCAGGATCGACCCGCGGGCCACGGAGTCGCCCATCACCAGCAGATCGGGTGCCGGTTCGACGGGGCCCCTGGCCAGTACCTGGCGGTATTCGTTGGCCAGCGTGCTCTCTGGTCCCCAGAACGCCAGGACCGCCTCGATGACCACAACGGCGCCGACAAGCAAGGTCAGTGCCATCAGGCCAGCGTCGTGTCGGATGCAGTGCAGCAGGTGTTTCATGGTTAGAACTGGAAGTAGATGAAAGAGCGCGACTGGAACACCCCGAAGACCAGGAGTAGGTAAAGCGCGAGGAGATGGATCGCTGCCTGCAACACCGGCGGTTGCTTGCGCACAATGTCCAGATCCCGGCCGAGGTACTGGGCCAGTTGGACGCAGATCAGGACGGCAGCGTAGAACAGGATCTTGGCCAGGCCGTGGAGCAGCGAGGAGTCAAGGCTGACTCGGCAGAGCGCTGCCGTCATCTCGCAGAGCTGACCGAAGCTCTGGCAACGGAAGATGAGCCAGCCATAGAGGGTCAGGATGAACATGGCCCCAATCTGCAGTCCATGGACGAGGGGATTCCCGTCTGTTCGCCCCCGTTCGGCGGCGGGATTGCGCCACTCCGTCCAGGCACGGTGGATGGAGAGCAGCAGGCCGTGGTAGGCGCCCCAGATCACAAACGTCCACGCGGCGCCGTGCCAGAGCCCGCCGAGCACCATGGTCGCCATCAGGTTCACGTAGGTTCGTACCCGGCCCTTGCGGTTCCCACCCAAGGGCACATAGAGGTAGTCCCGCAGCCAGGTTGAGAGGCTGATGTGCCAGCGCCGCCAGAAGTCCTGAGGGCTGCGGGCGAAATAGGGCAGGTTGAAGTTCCTCATAATGTCGAAGCCCAGCAGTCTGGCGCTGCCGCGGGCGATGTCGGAGTAGCCAGAGAAATCCCCGTAGATCTGGAAAGCAAAGGCCAGTGCTCCGATGCAGACCTGAGAGCCGGTGAAGCCTGTTTGCTGCGCGAAGATGGGCTGTACGATCAGTGCCATGTTGTCGGCGACGAACACCTTCTTGAAGTACCCCCAGAGGATCAGGTACAGCCCCTCGGAGACGTACTCCACCGTGACTTGGCGGGGTTGCAGCACCTGTGGCAACAGGTGTGTCGCCCGCTCCACCGGTCCGGCAACCAACTGCGGGAAGAAGGACACGTAGAGCGCGTAGTCAAAGAGGTTGCGGCAGGGCGCGAGCTCCCCGCGGTAGACATCGAGGGTGTAACTCATGCTCTGGAACGTGTAGAACGAGATACCGACGGGCAGGATGATGGCCATGGTCAGCGGGTGGAACTGCAGGCCGAGCGCAGCGAACAACTCGGCCAGGCTGTCGCTGAAGAAGTTGGCGTACTTGAAGAAGCCGAGAATGCCCATGTTGACCGCGATGCTCAGCGCCACGAACCCTTTGCGACGTGCGGGAGAGGTTGAATTGGCGACCTGTAGCGCACAGCAGTAGTCGGTGAAGGTGGTGGTGAAGAAGAGGATCAGGAAGCGCCAGTCCCAAGCACCATAGAAGATGTAGCTGGCGACCAGCAGCATCCCATTCTGCCAGCGGTGCGACAGCCGTCGGTACAACGCCAGGACGACGCCGAAGAAGACCAGGAACTGCAGCGAGTTAAACAGCATGCCGTGACCTCGAGACCGCACCCACGCTCAGCGACAAACCGAATCCCCTGGGCGAGAACCGGGAGACTCGCTCCCACCGGCGGCCGCCATCGACTCCGCGGGCACTTCGTCCTCCCCCCCCAGCCAGTCCAGCGGGTGGTGACGCCCGGCCGGGACCGAAGGCGCCGGCAAAGCGCCTACGATACACGCTCTTGGCTGCTCTGCAGGCCAACGGCTCTTGCGCCCGGCTGCACTACGAGCGGCGGGGCAAAAGCAGTCCCGCTGCACCTCTTAGAGAGCGCCAGGAGGGCAGGGCCACGAACGACCTTCCGTAAAGCCCAAGAGCGCCTCGACGGTGCCCCGCTCGGGCCTCCCAGTATGCCCAGTCACGCCAGTCAGCGGCCATACCCCGACGCACCGTGCAGACCTCGCTCCAATCCAGGGCGCTACGGTGGCGCTTCAGGAGCGCACCCGCCATGGCGAGGTGCTGGCGGGCCAACGCGCTGGCGTCCTGGTTCCCATCGCAGAGGTTAGCGGGCGAGCCTCGCTTCGTCCACAGAGGCTTGGTCATGAAGGCGCAGCCGCAACGATGCTTGAGCAGCACCTCCAAGAGGAAGAGGTTATCTTCGCCGATGCGGACCGTCTCGTCCCAGGCAACGGCGCAGTCGCGCCTCACGACTACGGCGGAGGAAGGAGCCGCGGAATGCTCCAGGAACAGCGCCCGGGCCTGCCGCGAGTCCAAGGTTCGCCAGGCCTGCCCACATGCGGAGCCGGCGTGGTGGTAGTAAGGGTGAGCAGCCATGTAGTCCGGGTAGGTCACGGCCCCGGAAGCATCGGCTCCACGCCAGTTGGCGAAGGCAAAGCCGACGTCCTGGTTCTCCCGGAGAAGACTGACCAGAGTAGAGAGGAACTCCGGGTCCCAGGCGTCGTCCGAATCCAGGAAGGCGATGAAACCGCCGCGTGCCCTTTCCATGCCTCCATTGCGTGCTGCCGAAGGGCCGCGGTTCGCCTGGCTCACCCACTCGACGCCCTGCAGGCGAGCCAGGACAGAAGGGGTCTCATCGGTTGACCCGTCGTCGACCACCACGATCTGGGCGGGGGCCTGGGTCTGCAGGGCGGCACTGCTCACGGCATTCGGGAGCAGTGCCGCTCTGTTGTAGGTTGGGATGATGACGGAGAGCAGGGGCGCCGTGGCGGTAAACGGCTTGGGAGTGGACGGCTCTACGCCACGGCCTGACCGGCTGCCACTCCCCGCGTCCCGAGTCAGTCCGCTTGCGTCTGGCATCGCGGACGACGGCATACTTCCGGTTGGTCTTTGGGGCGTACGGCTCACTTCATCCATGGCGGCTTAGGGTTGTCATCCTGCCAGAGGCCGCGTCGCGCTTGGCGAGCCTCCTGTTCGGCGTCGCGGAGCAGGGCATCGTCGGGGGCCTGCTGGGGCTGCCACCACGCCAGGCCCGCGGTGACGAGGGCGAGACCGAGGTCCTGGCCGTCACTGCAGATCACGCGCGCGACCTTGCGGCCGTGGCTGTCCGGCGGGCCGAGTTCCTGCGCCGTGACCGTGCTACCCAAGGTCGCCGTGGCCACGAAGGCGCTGGCGGCTTCGGAGAACGGGCGCCCCCCCTCTGGTGCGTCAACGCCGTAGAGCCGTAGGGCATGCTCCTTGCCGTCCGCCGTCTTGAGCGTGAGCGAGTCGCCATCGGCGACCTGCGTGATCTCGCCGGGCAGAGTAGTCGGCGGCACCGCGGCGGGTGCCGTGGCGTTAGGTTTCCACTTCCAAGGCTCGACGGGCTGCAGGTCCTGCCAGAGCCCGAGGCGTTCATGTCGGGCGATAACCTCGGCAGCCCGAAAGGCTTCGGGAACTGGACCGTGCGCCGGGTAGCACCAGGCGTAACCGCCCTCGACCAAGGCCAAGGCGAGGTCGCTACCGTCTGGCAGGATGACCGAGGCTACCGACCTGCCGGCGCGGTCGACACTTCGTACCTGGACCTCTACCGCCTGACCGAGGCAGCGCGTCGCAACGACATCACGCGCCTCCTCGGTGTAGGCCTGGCCGCCTTCCGGGCAGTCGATGCCGTGGAGGCGGATGACGCGTACACCCCCAGCACCAGCGTCGACACTGAGGGTGTCACCGTCCTGGACCTCGTTAACGGTGCCGGTGAGGCGGTCTGCGTACAGGTTGCCGAGCAGTGTCAGCAGCAGCAGCAGAACGGTCACGGATGGTCGCGGCATGTGACCTGTCTCCCTCTTCGGCAGGAACGAAAATGCCTGCCGAGGTCTCCGAGGATCTCCCGGCAGGCAATGCGTTGCGTCATGGCAGGCGGGCCAGAGTGCCCGGATCAGAGGTTGTCCGGGTAGTACTTGTAGTACTCGCGGTTGGCCTTGCTCCAGACATCCTTACCGCCCCAGATACGGTTCCACCAACTGGCACGGTGGATGCGCTTGTAACCCACCAAGGTCTTGGTGTTGTCATCGAGGCGTACGTTGAAGTCGTAGGACGACACGATCTGATTGCTGACCGGATTCACCAGCCGTGCCGAGATATAGACGGACTCATGGCCGACCGCATAGGTACCTACCAGCAGAGCCTGTGCGTCGTGCTTCTTGCTGACGTCCATAGCTTCCCGTGAGAGCAGGAACTCGCCGGCCTGTTCCTTGAGGAAGATGTTCTCGCGCAGCCTGACCTCGACCACCGGGAACATGTGCGGCTCGCGCGCCAGAGCCGAAGCGATCTGCTCAGACGCGATTCTCCCGAAGGAGGAGGAGTCGTTCATATCATCGACGTTGACGAAGCTTGCGACGAGGATGCTGCCCTCGCCCGGAACCAGAGGCTGCTCGATGTTCTTGGCCAGCCTATCGGCGGCCTGCTGGCTCGTGCGCAGCAGGTTCCGGCTGGAGTGCATCGGCGACATGCAGCCCGTCAGCATGGCGAACAGGCCTGCAGCCACAGTGCATGAGGTGATGGCTCTGAGGTTTGACATGACCGTCTCCTTCATTGGGCGACAACCTCCAGAGTCTTCGGGATGCCGGGCACGCTGGGAGCGTACTGCCCGCGATCCGCGTCATTGACGTAGTAGATACTGGACAACCGCATCAGGTATTGCCCGTCTTTCTGCAGGGAGGTGGTGACCACGACCTCATGTTTGCTCAGGGTCGTCGTGGTACCCTCCATGAGGTCCATCGCCACGCCGGCAGGGATGACCATGTTGAAGGTCATGTAGTCGGCGCAGCGGACGATCGTCCCGACGGCGGTCCAGAAGCCGGGATTACGGCGGTTTGCCCGATCCGGCCACTTGGCCCGGTACTGAATCAACTGGACCTCTACGCCCAACACGGCCGCTCCCTGCGGTGACGCCGCGAGGGTCACGCCAGAGTTGGCCAGTTCGGTCATGACCAAGCTGCTGTAGGCAGCCCCAAAGACGCCCTTTCCAGGAGGTACATAGACTCCGCTGGTTCCCAGATTCCCTTGCTCGCTAACTACTTTTTGGGCGACCTCCTTGGCCAGCAAGTCCCAGTGATGGGCCGCCTGCATCTTCTGCTGGTAGGTCAACGGATAGGTAGATGGCTTGGGGACTTGTGCACACCCCAGCAGCAGCATCCCAATGGGTACGGCGACCAGTAACACTCTCATCAGGTGACCTCCTTGCCCTTCTCCATTCACGTAGGACACGCCTAAACAAACACATCCCATGCTTGGGGCAGCCCCTACACCAATCGTCCACACACAATCACGGTAGCACGCTAGCGGGGGGAAGGCAAGTGCGGCAGCCCCGGCCCCGTGTCTTTTTTTCGGCCCTGCCAAGCCTGCGGGTTCCGAAGCCTAGCGGCTTCCCCTCATCAGCAGCGGCACCGTGCGCAGCAGGATCTCCAGATCGAGGCTCAGCGACATGTTTCGGATGTAGTAAAGGTCGTAGGCCAGCTTGTGTCTGGCGTCCTCCTCGCTGGCGCCATAGCGGTAGAGGATCTGGGCCCAGCCGGTCAAGCCCGGTGGCAGCAGGTGGCGCTGATCATAGAACGGGATGCTGCGGGAGAGGTGTTCGACGAATTCGGGGCGCTCGGGCCGGGGACCGACGAGGGACATATCGCCCTTGACCACGTTCCAGAGCTGCGGCAGTTCGTCCAGGCGCGTCAGGCGTAGCAGCCGTCCCAGGCGTGTCACCCGCGGATCGTCGACGGCGGCCCACTGCGCACCGTCCTTCTCTGCGTCCAGGCACATGGTGCGGAACTTGTAGATGGTGAAGAGTTCGCCGTGACGGCGTACGCGGGTTTGGCGGAAGAGGGCCGGACCGCGGCTGTCCAGCCTGATCAGCAGCGCGAGCAGCGGCCAGAGGGGTAGGGTTAGAATCAGGGCGGTGCTGGCCACGGCCAGATCGAGAAGCCGTTTGGCCACGAGGTTGGGCGAGTTGTGCAGGATGAGTGGCCGGGAGGCGAGGAGCGGCAGCGAGTCGCAGTCGACCTCAATCGTCTTGAAGTACTGTTCGAACAGCGCCCCCAGGGTCAGCAATTCGACGCCGCCGCGGCGCAGTTTGGCGAGTTCACCAGCATTTTCGCGGATGAGCCTTGAGCGCACGCAGAGGACGACGAGCGCGACCCCGTGGTCGAGGAGGCGCTGCGGGGTCCACTCCTGGATTGGGCCCAGGACTGGTACGCCCTCGATGCTGGCTCCCCGCAGGTCGGCCTTATGGTCGAGAAATCCAACGACTCGGAAGAGCTTTGAGGTCAGTAGCTTGCGGACGCAAGTGCGGCCTTGGCTACCGGCGCCATAGATCATCACGCCAAGGGGCTGGCGCGCCATCAAGCGTCCGAGCACGTAGCGTGGTGCGGCGACGCCGAGCATGGAGAGCCCGAGGGTGATGCCGACGATGTAGCGGCCATAGGTACGCACCAAGGTCAGTCCAACGATGGCGTTGAAGATGAAATAGGAGATGGCGACCGCGAGGAGGCTGGTCACCAGCAGTTCGTAGACGCACGCGCCGTGTTCTGGCTGTGGCACCCCGCAGGTGCGGGCGACGGTTGTGAGCAGGAAGCCGTAGAGGGCCCCGACGGTCAGCAGGTACCAGACCGCCGGCATCTTCTCCGTGTAGGGGCTCAGGGCGAAGGCTATCCAGAAAGCGGCCACGGCCACCGCGAAATCCCAGATGCGCCAGCGCAGGCCGCCTCTGGAATGCAGGAACGACAGATCGGCGAACCGGGATTGCGGACAGGGCGCAGATACTGCCCGCGCCGCCACTGCCAGTGCGGGTGTAGCGTCTGTGGCGGGCGCTGGGCCCCGTTCGTTCGTTAGCATGGGTTTGCGGAGCATGGCATCGCGTACATTACGTCGGGTCTGCGACAGCGGCGGTGGTATCTCTCGGCCTAGTGGGCGTCATCCGGCAGTTTCGGTAAGGCTGGCGATGCGTGCTTCTGGATAGCGGGCCTGCAGTGCCTTGCGGGCGTTGCCGGATCCGGCCGCGAAGACGACGTCCCGGAAGACCTTGCGGTCGGCGCCGTGGAGCGTACAGGTGAAGAGGGAGTAACGGTCGGTTGGCGGGAGTTTGGTCAGGCTGACGATATTGCTGCCAGGGAAGCGGGCCGTGAAGATGCGTCGGGCCTGGCCAGAGCCCTTGGCCAGGGCGGTATCAACGACGTTGGCTCCGGCCACGCTGGCGCGCGCCACATACCAGTCGTAGCCGTTCTGTCGCTCGAGGCGCCGCAGCGAGAGGATGGTACAGGCCGGATACCGTTGCCGCAACACAATGCGGGCGTCCGCATCGCTACGGGCATGGACCATGTCGAGGGTGTCCGGTTCCGTCGGTGTGCGGACTTTAGCCTCATAGGGTTCGAGGTCGGCGCCCACGACCGCCATACCCAGGAGAAGCACTGTTGCCCAGAGTGTGAGTCTCATCGTGTGTTTGTCCTCCACTGAAGCCGCGGCTGCTGGCGGTCCCGGTGCGGGACGGCCGGAAAGGCGCGGCGACACTCATGGCGACTATGTTACCCCGCCAAGGCGCCGACTGCAAGCCCACGCCAACGATCCGCAGGGTGCTCGCGTGTCCGAATCTGGCGGGGAGATACCTCAAGGGCTCACTTCGCGCCAGGCTCCTGGTTGTGCGGGTTGGGGTTGGCAGTGACGCCGTGAGGCGTTCCTGGGCGGGCCTTGCCGGCGCGCGGCTTGCAGGCTGCGAGTCGCGAGCACGGCATCGCCCTGAGCAGTATCGTATCAGGTAGGGACGCGCAGATCGCCGTTCCTAAGCGGATCACACCCAGAGGATGGGGTTGCAGGCTCGAGCCATTTCCATGTCATACTTTCCTGCTAACAGTGGTCGTTGCGGGTCTCCCCAGTCGGTATGGCGTCGTGTTGTCGGCCCTGCTACGGCGTTGGCGTTCGGGGCTCTCTGGGTCAGCATGGCTGGCGCTGCTGAGGTGAAGGAGGACGCGGCCGTGGGGACCTCGGAGCGCTCGGGGCTGCTGCTGGAACTGCGTCTTGACGGGGACCTGACGGACACCTCGGGAGCGCAGCGCTCGGTCACGGCCCACGGCGTGGTCGCGTTCGGCGCCGGAAGGCAGGGACAGTGCGCGGTATTCGACGGCAGCAGTTGGGTCGATACGGGGCTTCGGCAGGAAGAACTGGGCGCCGAGTTCACCGTCGAGTGCTGGGTCAACCCCGCAACTCAGCAGAACCAGCATGCGGATATCCTCGGGAACCACGTCAGTACAGGGCTTGGTTTCGTGTTGCAGCAGGATGGTGCGAACGCCAACGACGTCTATGCGGCCTACGGTGCCGGGGGTGGGCGCTGGGTGCTTACGGAACCCGTCTCCTTGGTGCCGGGCCAGTGGCAGCACGTGGCCTTGGTGAGGACGCAGGCAGATCTGCGCCTCTACCTGGACGGTGTACTTGCCGCCAGCCAAGCGGACCTCGCCCCGGCTCAGCCGGGGCCGCTGCCGGTGCGCATTGGGCTTGGCTATACGGGAGCGGAGCGCTGCTTCCGGGGCCGCATCGCGGACGTCCGCATCTGGGGCCGGGCGGTGGTCGACTTTGCGCATGCAGGGATCGACCCGGCGGCGCCCCGCGCGCGGCTCGCGCAGCGCCTTGACGCCACGCCGCGCCCGCCGGCCGGGGCCTTGCCGCAGTCCTGGACGCTGGCCACCGCCGACACGCGGTTGACGCTCGGGGTGACGGCGGGCGGGGCGCTGGTCGTCAGCGAGTTGTCCAGTCCGGCCGCGGGGCACAACTGGATTGGCACGCCCGTGGCCTCAGGCCTGCCGTCGCAGGTCGAGGTCGCTGGCGAGGCTGCCAGGCTGCGTTGGCAGTTCGTGGACGCGGCCAGCGACGACCGCGATGGCCGAGGTCTGACTCTGCGCTTCGCCTGTGCGGAGCCCGCGCTGGAGGCCGTATCGGAATGGTGGGCGTGCGCGGGCCCCGGCCCGGTTCAGCACCGTCTGACCATCACGAACCGCTCGGCGCAGGCGCTGATCCTGCATGGCCAGCCGACCTTCGATCTGGACCTGACCGGCGCGTCCGCTCTGTGGAGCTTCCACAGCGACGGCATCACTCCGGACCCGGTGGGCGTCTACCAGGTCTCACTCACCGCCGTTCCCGCCGGCGTGCGGCAGACGGTGCGGACGACTCCCGGCGGGGAGTTTATCCCCTATGTTGTGCTTGATGCGGGTGGGCGACACGGACTCTACGTGGGTCTGGAGTGGAGTTTCTGCCGGATCGAGACGATGACGCTGGCCGGCGCCGCAGGACCGGCTGTGCGCCTGCGCGGCGGTGCGGCCGACCGGCGCCTGGAGGTCGCTCCCGGAGCGACGTTCGCCGTACCGTCTGGCTTCATCGGTGCCTATCAGGGCGATCTGGATGATGCCGGTAACCGTCTGCGGCGTTGGCTTTTCCGCTATGGGGTTCCAGCCATTCTGCGCGACGATCCGAGCACGCCGAAGGTGCAGTGGAACGCGTTTGGGGCCACGGGCAAGACGCCGGGCAGTTGGGATCCGGTAGAGGCAAAGTACTACCCGCTCATCGACGATATCGCGCCACTGGGGTTCGAGGAGGTCATGATTGATGTTGCCTGGTGGCAGGGCGATGAGCCTGACTCCGATCAGGTCGACTGGGGCTTGGGTATGGGCAAGGCGGCGGACTATGCCCACAGCCAGGGACTGCGCTTCGGCCTCTACTGGACCGATGCCCTCGACATGGCCAACCCCGAGGCGTGCCGGCAACGTGCGGCCCGCATTCGGCGGCTGTTCACGGAGTACCGCGCCGACCTCTGGCGTTCGGACTGCACTCGCGGCGAGGTCATCGGCGCCTCCTACGCGGCCACCCTTGGTTTCTACGGGATGGTCGACACGCTGGCGCGTGAGATCCCCGGGTTCCAGTGGGAGAACTGCTCTGGCGGCGGGCGCATCAAGGACTACGGGGCCATGCGGCGTAGCGTCAAGATTTTCACCTCGGACACCTATTCGGCATTGCATGTCCGGCAGGCCTTCTACGACAGTTCGTTCGCCTTCCACTCGGTCCAGCTCGAGGGGCACCTGGGCAGCACCGACGGCCGTTTCCGGCCCCGCGGCGTGGCGGGTATGCGATTCGCTTTCCGCTCGACGTCGATGGGTGCGCCGGAGTGGTTCCTGGACGCCCCCAATGGCGGCAACGGCAGCGATCCCTGGACGCCCGAGGAGAGGGCCGCGGTTCGCGCCTGTGTCGACACCTACAAGGAACGCATCCGGCCGCTGCTGCGCGTCGCCGACCTTTACCACATCCTGCCGCGTCCCGACGACTGCGCCTGGGACGGCATCCAGTACCACGATCCGGCCACCGGCAGGGGCGTGGTCTACCTCTTCAAGCCCGCTGCTGCGGCCGTCACGCAGACGGTACGGCTGAAAGGGTTGCAGGCTTCGCAGACCTATCGTCTCAACTTCGCTGACGGCTCGAATCCGGCCGTCAGCCAGCGCGGCGCCGAGCTCATGGCCGCGGGTCTGACGCTGACCCTTCCCGCCGGGGATGCGTCGGAGCTGCTGTTTTATTGAGCCAGGTCCTAAGGTGGCCGCTCGCCTGCCGGGCGCGGCGCCGCCAAGGTGTCCTTCGGGTGGATCCTATGGTTCTGCAAAGCCAAATGCTATAAGGACTTACACATGCGCTCTCTTGCAGTTATTGCTGCCGGTTTCGTGGTGGGGACGGCTTTGGCCGGTCCGGCCGTACCCTTGCCGCGGGTGTTCGCTACCTACTGCTCCTGGCAGGGCGGCGGTTACCGCTTCCGCGATGCGCACGTACCGCTCTTCGCGACCTTGGGTTGGGCCTATGACCAGCGCGAGAACACGCAGGTCACCGCGCTCCTGGCGGATCTGGAGCGCTACGATCTCTTCGTGCCGCCGTCGCTGTACAACTATGATAACGCGCAACCCTATGAGCAGCATCTCGAGGCCTGGCGGGCTTTCCTCGAGCGCGGCGGCGTACTGCTTGCCCTGGACGCCAACTACGGCCAGATGATCGGCTGGGTGACGCGGTTGGGTGAGGGGCTCGAACTGCAGACGGCGCAGTGCCCGGAGGGTATGAAAGGGCAGCCGCCGGTCCGGCTGGTCGCGGCAGACGACCCGGCGGCGCCGCCGGCGTCGTGTAAGACCCCGTGGGCGCACTTTACCAGCATTGGCAAGGGCTGGACGGTGCTGGCTACCTGTCCGGAAGGTAACCCCATCTGCGTGCGCGCTAGTCTGGGTAAGGGCGTGCTGATTGCCACCAACCTTTACGATGACGCCGGCTTCCCCAGTGCGGAGTATGTCGCGCGGCTGTGGCAGATGCAGTGGCCCACGCTGATGGACCGGGAACTGGCGGTGGACCTGGACCGCGGGCCGGCGGGGGTTGGGCGGAAGCTCCTGCGGCTGCGGCTGCCCGCGGGCGCCGCCGACAGCGTTCTCTGCGAGCAGCGCGCGGGCGATGGCTCGTGGCAGTCGCAGACCGTGGCTATACCCGCGGACGGCCAGGAGATCGCCTTGCCGTTGGCGGTAACGAGTGGCCGCCATGATGTCCGCCTCGAGCTGCGGCGCAACGGCGTGCGGCGTTGGTGGAGCAGTTGGGCGGAGACGCCGGCCGACGTGCCGGCTCAGGCTGCGGCGCTGCAGGCGCAACTGCAGACCGTTGCCGGAGCGCTGGCGCGGCTGCCGGAATCGCACCCGCTGCGGGTTGCGGCGCAGCGCGTGCAGGACCGGCTGGCGGCGACGACGGAGGAGGCGCAGCGCCTGCTCGGCACCGAGGCCGGACCCGAGACCGACCGGCGCTGGCAAGGACTGGCGGCGGAGTTGGCCGCCACGGGACTCGAGTTGCGGACGTTGTCCGGGCGCGCCACCGTGGCCGCACGCGGCGCGGTGGACGCGCCCTTTGCCGTGGTGCGTTCCGCGCCCCTGGTGAAGGTCTTCCGCGACCAGGCCCCGGACGGCCCGGTGGAGGGCGAGGTACGGATCACCGCGGCGCGCGGCGAGGGGGAAAGTGCCCAGGTTGTGATCGTCCCGCTACGGGCCGACCTGCAAGGGGTGCAGGTACGCCTGGAGCCCTTTGTGGACAGCGCCGGCCAGCGCCTGTCGCTGGATACCGAGTTGCACCGGGTCGGTTACGCCCACACCAGCGCGCCCAGCACCGGTGCCGAGCCGGGGCGCGACTGGTGGCCGGATCCGCTGCTGCCAGCCGGGTTGCCCTTTGCCGTGACGCAGGTCAGCCAGCCGCTGTGGCTGGACCTCTGGACCCCGCTCGAGGCCACGGCTGGGCGCTACCGCGGCGCCCTCGTGGTGGAAGCTGCCGGACGGGTGGAGCGTGTGCCGGTGACGCTGGACATCCTCGACTTCACCTTGCCGCGGGCCCACAGCCTGCGACAGGTCTTCGCCTTCCGGGCGCCGCAGATCACGCAACGTTACAGCGGCCAGGCAGACTACAAGACGGCCACTCCCGTGGAGACTTACCTGCGCATGCTGGACGTCTGCCTCAAGCGTCGGGTTGGGGTGCAGGCCTTCGGCTGGGAGGGCAGCCCCGACCCCGTCTCCGGGTTGGCCTACCTCGGCGAGACCTTGACCCCGGCGGGTTGGACCTTCGACTTCTCCCAGGTTGACCGCATCTGGCAGCGGCAGTTCGACAGTGGCATGCGGACCCTCTTCGTCGGCTTCACGCCGGGCTGCGGGAGCGCCTCGCCGATGGTCACCAAAGAGCCGTATTGGGTCTTCCTCGATGCCTATCTGGCGGCGCTGGTGCCGCACCTGCGGGAGAAGGGCTGGTTCGAGGCGGCGGTCTGGTACATGGTGGACGAGTGCTGGCAGGAGGATGCGGTACAGGCGAATCTGCGTCTGGCGGGAGTGCTGGATCGGCTGGCGCCCGGCCTCAAGCGCCTGATGACCGCGCCCCGCGACGCGCGGCTCTATGGCAAGTCGCACATCTGGGTGCCCGGCGGCCTTCCCGAGGCGAGTCCCAACGAGGCCGCCAACCAGGCCCTGCTGACGGGCTGGGCACCGTCGAACCCCGAACGCTGGTGGTACATCTGTTGCGGTCCGACGCACCCGTACCCGAATTTCTTCGTGGACTACCCCACGATCGATCCGCGCCAGGTGTTCTGGCTGACCTGGAAGTACAACAAGACCGGCTTCCTCTACTGGGGCGTCGAGTACTTTGGCGATCCGCGCGAAATGACCGCCGATGGCCCGACGGAGAAGTACACCCTCGGCCCGGCGAATATGGGCAATGGCGACGGCACGCTGTGCTACTGGGGTCCCCAGCAGGAGTTCTACCCATCGGTGCGCCTCAATGCGATCCGCGATGGCATCGAGGACTATGAGTACTTCGCCCTGGCGCGGCGTCTGGCGGACGCCGCCGAGCGGCTGGGTAAGGTCCCCGCTCTGGTGGCCAGTGCCCGCACGTTGCTGGCGGTGGACGAACGCGTCATCAAGGCGACCGATGGCTCGCCGAATTTCACCTACACCCTCAACCCGGCCGATCTGCTTGAGGCACGCCGGAACTTGGCGGAGTGCATTCTGGCGTTGCAGGTGGCGGGCGTGCAGGCGGAGGCGCCGTAGAGGCGCTGATGGGCCGCGCGGCGCCGACGGCTCAGCGGCGCGTTCGCGCCTGGGGAGCTTCGCCAGGCGTCGGCATGGTCTCGGGCTGGAGGGCGAGCACAGGGGCGGTTTGACCACCCCGGCGCGCTGCCGGTTCGGGCGTCCTGCTGGCCAGCCCTGCTGTCCGGCAGGCTGCGGCTGCGGTTCGGCCCGGCGGTCGCCGGCCCTGCCCTTGCCCTCCAGGCGGTGCGAGGGGAGCTTGGCCGTTCACCGCCCGGCGCTGCTTTCGCACGCTGTAGGGCGCTGCCGTGGCGGACGAAGCGGGCCCGAAGTAGGTTACCCTGCCACACTACCGTCAGCAGAGGAGTTCACGATGGCACGACCCATGTACCCGTATCGTACGACGGCGGTCTTGCTGTTCGCAGTGTATGCCCTTGCCGGCCGCGGCGCGGCCGGACAGGAGGGCGGCGCGTTGGCGCTGGCGCGGGCGGGGACGACGGCGTACGTGATCACGCTGGCGGAGTCCGCGACGCCGTCGGAGCGCAACGCGGCGACGGAGCTCGCGGCGTATCTGAAGCAGATCACCGGTGCGGAGTTCGCCGTGGTCGGGCCGGCACAGGCACAGGGCAGGGCGGTCATCGCCGTCGGGCCCGGTGCGGTGCAGGAGCTGGTGCCCGGGTTGGACCTCGACAAGGGCAGGCTGGGCGACGATGGCATCGTCCTGCAGACCCAGCCGCCGCATCTGCTCCTCAGCGGCGCCGCGGGCAGCAAACGCGGCACCTTGTACGCCGTCTACACCTTCCTTGAGGACGTCTGCGGCGTGCGCTGGTGGACGCAGCAGGATGGTTATGTTCCGCGCCAGCCGGATCTGAGCGTCGGGGCTTTGGCGGTGACTTACGTGCCGGTGTTCCGCTACCGCGAAGCGCTCTATAACCGCCTGGCCGAGGGGGGGAAGGATCCCGCCAAAGCCCGCTTTCTGGCGCGGTCGAAGTTCAACGGGCACTTCAACGAGATTCCCGCGGAGTGGGGGGGCAGCTACACCCTCATCGGCTGGTGCCACACCTTCGAGCAACTGCTGCCGCCGGCGACGTACTTCGAGGACCATCCCGAGTGGTACAGCGAGATCGACGGCAAGCGCGTCGCCACGCAGTCACAGCTCTGCTGCACCAACGAGGCGATGCTTGCCGAGCTCTCGAAGAACGTCCTGGCCGCCATCGCCCGGCAGCCTGACGCAGGCATCATCTCGGTCGCGCAGAACGACTGGAACGGCAACTGCCAGTGCGCCCGCTGCCAGGCGCTGGACCTGGCTGAGGGCTCGCCCTCCGGGTCGCTGCTGTACTGCGTCAACAAGGTTGCCGAAGCCGTTGAGAGGAGCTACCCCGAGTTTCTGGTGGAGACGCTGGCCTACACCTACACCCGGAAGCCGCCCAAGACGATCCGCCCGCGCGACAACGTCCTGGTGCGGCTCTCCGTCATCGAACGCAGCGCCGGGCAGCCGCTCGACAGCGCGATGAATCAGGGGCTGCTGGCAGACCTGCAGGCCTGGAAAGCGGCGGCGCCCAACCTATTCATCTGGGACTACACCGCCAACATGACGGCCGCCTTTACGCCGCATCCGAACCTGGGGGTCTTTGGCCCGGACACCCGGACCTACGCTGCCAGCAACGTGCGCGGGGTGTTCTTTGAGGGCAACCACTACGCCGGCGACGCCCGCGGCGACTTCGATGAGCTGAAGACCTACCTGATGGCGCACCTCCTTTGGAACCCGCAGCAGGATGAGCAGCGCCTCATCGCCGATTTCGTGCACGGCTACTACGGCGACGCCGGACCGATCCTGCAGGAGTACCTCGAGCTGCTGGCGGCGGTGAGCAAGGAGGTCCGGCTTTCATGCTGGCGGCCCGGTCCCGACGCGGCCTGGCTGGACGTGGACGCCATGAATCGCGCCACGGCGCTGTTTGACCAGGCGGAGGCCAAGGTTTCCAGGGATCCGGCCCTCCTGGCCCGGGTGCGGAGGGCACGCCTGCAACTCGACCACCAGTGGCTGCGCGGCGGCCGGCTCTATCGGCTGGACGCGGCCCGCCAAGGCAAGCCGTATCTGGGACCGCAGGACAGCGTAGCTGCGGCGGAGGACTTCATCGCGCGGGTCGCCAGCTTCGAGGGTAAGAGCATCCGCGCGGATGGGGCGGAGAGTCTGGAGCAGTTCGCGGCGAAGCTGCGGCAGCGTTCGCAGGCTTCGGCCCGGCCGCCGGCCTTGCCAGCGGCGCTGCGCGACCTGGCGCCCGAGCGCGTGATCGAGGCGCAGGACGGCGACTTCTGGTTGGCGCCCGGCGCGGTCAGCGCCGCCGATGCCAAGGCCTCCGATGGCAGCGCCGCTCAGATGGATCCGGCCGTGGTGAGCTGGTCCGTGCAGTACCGGGGGATCGGTACGCAGATCGCGGCGGGCCGCTGGCACGTCTATGGCAGCGTCCGCTGCGAGAAGGTCAGGGACACGGGCATGGCCTTCACGGCCGGCATCCATGACGAGGCTACGCAGCAGAACCGCTGCGGGCTCAGCGTCCGTCTCGAGGATCAGGGCGCGGGGCAGAACGTGGATCCGAACGTCGAGACCCTGAAGACGGTCACACCCACTCAGGGGGCTGGGGACGGCGAGTACCATCTGTACGACTTCGGCGTGCACGACCTGCATGGCCAGTGCTACGTCTGGTTCGGCACTACCGGCGGGGTCAGCCCGGAGAACGTCAAGGCGATCTACGTTGACCGTCTGCTCCTGGTCAGGGAGTGACGTGCGACGGCTCACCCGGATGGGTTGCAGTACATAAGTATGCTCAGGGGTGGTGTTGCCAAGCGGCCAGCTCGAAGCGTCTGCCCGTGAAGGATCCGCTGCGGTCGAGGTGTACGGCGCTGCCATCCCAGGTGAGGTCGACCCGGTTGGCAGGGCCGGCCATGCTCACCCCGTCGTCCTCCACCAACTCGCCACCGTGCCGGCCGTCACCATGGACCTGTACCTGCAGTCGGAACACCGTCTCCGGACCGACGTACTCGACCGGTTCGGCCAAGGGCAGGAGGGCGCCGTCGCGTACGTAGACGGGCAGGAGGTCAAGCGGGGCATCGATGTCCAGCGTCTGTCCACCCGGAACCGGGCCGCCGCCCGCCAGCGGCCGCCAGACCCCCGGCGGCAGGACCAACCGCCGCCGCCGCTGGCTGGTCAGGACCGGCGCCACCAGCAGGTCTTCGCCGAGCAACCACTGGTCGTCTACGCTGCGACAGGCGGGGTCAGCGGGGTAGTCCATGGCCAGGGCCCGGAAGGGCGGTACCCCGCTGGCCTGGTAGCGGGCAAAAGCAGCATCGAGGTAGGGCAGGAGGCGCAGGCGCAGACGCAGGGCGTCGCGCACCAGGGCCGTAGCCGCGGCGCTGTCGGCCATGACCTCGCCGGCCTGGTTGCGGGCGGTGTTGATCTGCCGCCAGGGTGGCATGGCGATGTACCAGGCGTTGATCAGAGCCTGCGGCGAGAGCGCCACGGCTTGCACCCGGCGCACCAGATCCTCGGTCGAGCTCGCGTCGCGCACCTCTGGCGACCAGAGCAGACCACTGAAGCCGGCCACAGCCACGCCGCGCACGAAGTCCTTCAGGTCATAGAGGTCGCTGTAGAGGACGAACGGGTACGGCGCCGCCAGCGCATGGCTGTTGCGTACCGAGTGCAGCGCGCGCCGGCCACGCGCACGCCACAGCGCATCGAGCGTGCGTTGGTAGGTGATGCCGAACAGGCTATGCATGCACTCGCCATCGAGGCCCGACGGGAAGGTATCGGTCTCGGGAAAGCTCCACGGACCGGCCGTGAAATCGCTGCCGTCGCACTCGTCCAGCTTGAAGCCGTCGATGCCCTCGCTGACCAGTGCCTCGTGATGGGCAGCGAAGGCACGGCGGGCCTCCGGCACCAAGAGGTCGGGCACCAGGCCGCCGAAGACCGCACTGGGGCCGCTGCAGGGGCGCAGCGCCGGCGCCAGCGGCGAGGTGGGATGGGTGAAGGCGTGCTCCCAGCAGTTCACCTCCAGGCCGCGGCCGTGGATGCGGTCCAGGAAGCCGCGGTGGCCGGGGAAGCGCTCCTCGGACCAGACGAACGAGCAGGGATAGGCCGCCGTCTGCCAGCCGGGCTCGAGGCCAAGGACGTCGCACGGAATGTGGTCGGCACGGATGCCGTCGACCAGGCTCTCGATGTCGGCCGCGGTCGCCTTGCCGTAGGCACGGTACCACACCCCCAGGCCCTTGAGCGACGGGCGGCAGCCGCCCCCCGAGAAGAGGTTGTAGCGCGCCACCGCAGTGCGCAGGGTCGGCCCACCGAAGCCATAGACGGACACGCCCCGGGCATGTGGGATTTCGATGACCAGCGCGCGGCGACTGCCAACCCGGCCCGCGTACAACGCCTGGGTGGTATCAGCGAGGATGCCGGGGCCGCCGGGCAATTCGGTCGCGGGCTGAATGCAGGCGACATGGAAGGTGGCATAGCGCGCCGTATCGACCAGCAGGGCCCAGCCGGCGGTCGAGGCCAGGAACGGCACCGGCGCATGCGAGTCACCGGTATCGGCCACCGGATCGCTGTTCACCCGCAGGGTCTTCTTGCGACCGCGCTGGGCCAGGCTCTTCAGTTGCAGGCCCAGGCCGTAGAACTCCTCGTTATCGCCTACGGCCAGGCGTACGACGATACCCCGCGCGGTCCGCTCCCAGGCGGCGCCGGCAAGCGCGGCAGGCAGACTGACCGGCGGCAGCGCCGCCAGCGCCGCGCGGTCCGGCGGCAGCTCCCGCAGCGACACCGGCGTGAGCGCCTCCGGCTCGCCACAGGTGAGGCACCAGACACCGGGCAGGAGCGCCGGATCGGCAAGGTTCGGGAATGGGTTCGGCATGGCGCGACTATACCTGTGGTCGGCCTCAGCCGCCAGCGGGGCCTGCGGCCGGCGGCGTGTCCCTCCTGAGCCGGTCTGGTTGGAGGGCGAAGCTCCACGGGGGCGTATGCCCCGCTGAGCCGGCGGCCAGGGGCCGCGTACCGGGATGCGGCTCAGCGCCTGCAAGCAGGCTGTGGAGCTTCGCCCTCCAAGCGGACGTTGCCGGACCCGCCGTAGCGGGGGTCCGCGAGTCAGCCCGTGGAACGGGCTGGTCAGCGCGGGCTCCAGGCGACACCCGAGGGTATCACCGAGGACCGCGATGCTCTTCCGTCGCGCGCAGCAAACGCATGATGCCGATCTGGCAGAAGGCGGTGGACTCGGGGTACATGTCCTGCTTGAGCAGGTCCTCGATACCGTCGCCGTCGGTGTCGTCGACCCAGTTGTAGACGGCGCCCAACTCGTTGAACAGGCGGACCTGCCAGGGGTTGTTGCCGCAGAGGTAGCTGACCAGGGCCTCGGCCCGGTCGCGGAAGCGACGTTCACCGGTGACGGCGTAGAGGTCAGCCAGGGCGTGGATCCAGTGTCCGTCCTGGTAGAGGAAGAACTGCAGTTTGCGGTCCTGGCCCCAGACGTAGGTCATGCGGTCGGCGGCGGTGCGCAAGCCGAATTGGGGGGCCGGGATGGCGCGCTCGCGCGCGTCGACCTTGGCGGCCATCCAGGCGGTGGTCACGGCGCTGGCTGTATCCCGCCAGCGCCCTGCCTGCGCGTGATCCGGCAGGAGTTGGACGCCCTCGGCCAGGGCGGCCACCGCCATGGCATCGACGTTGGGGTAGATCGACCAGCCGTGGTCAGGGCCGCAGAGATCCACGAGGGCGTTCAGCGCCGGGACGCAGAGGGTGCGCAGGGACTGCGGCGGCTGAGTGGGGTCGAGGGTGATCGGCAGGTCGGGGGCGACCGTGGCGGCGGCGAGCATCCCGAGGACGAGGTAGGCGTGTTCGCCGGCGTCGCGCCAGTAGGTGTTGCCGGCGGCGGTGCGCTTGGCGTAGCCGCCGGTGAAGGCATCGTGCAGGCAGAAGCGCAGGGCGCCGGCGAGGGTCTCACGCAGGTGCGCCGCCCGCGGGCCGTCCGGGTCCTGGCGCAGGCACTCGCCCAGCCCCCAGACGGCGCGGCCGTTGAGGACGCCACCGTCAGCGTAGTCGCGGAAGGCCGGGTTGTAGAACCAGCCCTTGCCTTCGCTCATGAGCTCGCCATTCTGGAACATGCCGTAACGGAAGGCCCCGGCCGTATAGGTCTCGCGCTTTCCGGCGCTGTCGAGGAGGGCGAAGTTGCTCGGTGAACGATGCTGCATGGCGGCGAGGTTCGTGGCCCCCTCGCGGACCATGGCGAGCAGGTTGTCGTCCAGGGGCTGACCCCAGTGCAGGCGCATGGCGTACATGATCAGGACGTCGGCGAAGTCGTTGGCGAAGGCGTAGGGCAGGTAGTTGGTCGGGGCGAGGTTGGCCGGGTTGCCGTCCAACGGATGGTCGTTGGTGGGGTTGAACCAGGTGTTCCACACCGACTGCCAGAAGGTGCGGCAGGAGCGCCCGCCGAGGGGCTGTTCCCAGTCCCGGTCGCGGTAGTCGAACTCATACAAGGTCAAGTTGTTCTGGAACCAATGCAGATCCTCGGCGCGGGCCAGGTCAAAATCGGTGCGGCCGATCCGCACCAGGCGTGCGGCCCGGCTGTGCATGTAGAGGTTGACGAGGGTGCGGACGACCGGCCACTCGCTGCTGGCGGCATCCGTGCGCCCGGCCTGATCGAGCAGGTCGTTGCTGAAGGCCGAGGGCAGTTCGGGCCACGCCCCCGGGCCGCCGTGGACGATGACGGTGACCTCGGCCTGGAAGCGTGCCGGGTCCGGCGCGGCCGGGCTGGGGCTGGCGGCGACGTCGACGAAGAGGACGCCCGGAGCCAGGGCCGGGGCGCCGGCGAAAGCGGCGGGATAGGCGGCGCTGAAACGGCCCGCGACGACCGGTAGTGTGGCCTGCGAGGTCACCCCCGCGCTCGTGGTCACCCGGGCGCTTACCGTCGTCACCTCGGCGGCGCCCACCCGACCGGCGACCATCACGCCGCCGGTGCGCAGGTCGACCATGGCCGACGGGCTCACCATCTCGCGCAGATCGAGCGGATCGGGGCGGGGAGGCAGGTCCGCGGCGCGCAGGCCCGCACTGCAGGCGACACTCAGAGCGGCGAGGCGCAGCCGGTTACGCAGTCTCATGGTGGGCTCACTTGTCGAGTTGGTGCCGGACGTCACGGCCCTCGCCGACGAAGATGGCGTTCTCGGCGATGTTGGTGGCGTGGTCGGCGATGCGCTCGATGTTGCGCGCGGCGAGGATCAGCGCCATGGCACGGGTGACCGTGCTGGGGTCGGCGGCGATGAAGGCCAGCAGTTTCTTGGTCACCTCAACCTTGAGCCGGTCGACCTCGTCGTCCCGCAGCAGCACCGCCCTGGCCTTGGCCGTGTCCAGGGAGATGAAGGCGTCGAGGCTGTCCCTCATCATCTCGCGGGCGATGGCCGCCATGCGCGGCACGATGTCGAGCGTGGTCAGGGGCGGCTCGCGCAGCAGGCGTTCAGCCTTATTGAGGACGTTGATGGCTTCGTCGGCCAGGCGTTCCAGGTCGCTGTTGGTCTTGATGGCCCCGAGGATGAAGCGCAGGTCGGTGGCGGCGGGCTGGTGCAGGGCGATGAGAGTGAAGCAGGTCTCGTCGATCTCCACCTGCATGCGGTTGACCGCGATCTCCATCTGCCGGATTCCCGCCGCGCCGCCGTCGTCGCGGTTGACGAGGATCCTGACCGCGTCGGCGATCATGGTCTCGGCCAGCGCGCTCATCTGCACCAGTCGATTCTTCAGATCCGCCAGTAGTTCATGGAAATGACGTGCCATGGTCGGTACCCCTGAGGTCGCGGTCAGCCAAAGCGGCCGCTGATGTAGTCTTCGGTACGTTTGTCTTTGGGATTCGAGAAGATGCGCACCGTCCGGTCGAACTCCACCATTTCGCCGAGCAGCATGTAGCCCGACACATCGGAGACGCGGCCGGCCTGTTGCATGTTGTGGGTGACGATGACGATGGCATACTGGCGTTTCAACTCCACCATCAGTTCCTCGATCTTGCCGGTGGCGATGGGGTCCAGAGCCGAGCAGGGCTCGTCCATGAGGATGACTTCGGGCTCGACCGCCAGCAGGCGGGCCACGCAGAGGCGCTGCTGCTGATCCAGGGGGAGCGTCAGGGCCGAGGCGCCGAGGTGGTCCTTGAGGTTATCCCACAGCCAGGCGCGGCGCAAGCTCTTCTCGACGACGGCATCGAGGTCGCCGCGGTTCAGGCCGGCGACGCGCAGGCCGAAGGTCACATTGTCGCGCACCGAAAGTGGGAAGGGGTTGGGCCGCTGGAAGACCATGCCGACGCGCTTGCGGAGGACGCAGACGTCCATCTGGCGGGCGTAGATGTCGGCGCCATCCAAACAGACCCGGCCGGTGACGCGGACCCCGGGGATGAGGTCGTTCATGCGGTTCAGGGCGCGCAGGAGCGTCGACTTGCCGCAGCCCGAGGGACCGATCAGGGCGGTGATGCAGCGGTCCTCGACATTGAGGTCGACGTGCTTCAGGGCCTGGAAGTGGCCATAGAACAGGTTGACTTGGGAGCAGGTTACTTTCATCGGGGCGGTATCTGCCGGGTTCAGCCGAAGCGGCCGGTCACATACTCCAGAGTACGGGGGTCTTGCGGGTTGGTGAAGACGGTCTGGGTGGGGCCGTGATCGGCCAACTCCCCGAACAGGAACAGCGCCGTGGTGTCTGCCACTCGCGCGGCCTGTTTGGTATTGTTGGTCACCAGGATGATGGTGTAGCGTGCCTTGAGGACGGTCAGGGCTTCCTCAATGGCCGCGGTCGAGATGGGGTCGAGGCCGGAGCAGGGCTCGTCGAGGAGGACGACTTCCGGCTGCATGGCCAGTGTGCGCGCCAGGCAGAGGCGCTGCTGCTGGCCTCCGGAAAGCCGCATGCCGGATGACTGGAGGCGGTCTTTGACCTCATCCCAGAGCGCGGCGTCCTGCAGGCTGCGTTCCACCACCTCGTCCAGGCGGGCCCGGTCGCGGACGCCGGACAGACGGACGCCGTAGACGATATTCTCATAGATGCTCATCGGCAGGGGTGAGGGCAGGGCAAAGAGCATACCGACGCGTTTGCGCAGGCGCACGACGTCGTAACCCGGCTGATAGATGTCCTCGCCGTCCAGCCGCACCTGCCCTTCGACGCGCGCCTTGCCTTCGAGGTCGTTCAGCCGGTTGAGGGTGCGCAGGAAGGTCGTCTTGCCCGAACCGGCCGGCCCGATGACACCCAGGACCTGCCGCGCCGGAACCTCCAGAGTGAGGTGGCGCAGCGCCGGCGTGGTGCCGTAGAAGACGCTCACGTCGCGCAGCGTGACTTTGTTCGGCTCGCTCATCCCGCGCGTCCCTATGGCGGTGGCCGTGGCGGACTGTTGGCTCAGGTTCGGTTGCGTGGTCTGCATCAGCGTTGCCGCCGGGCGATCACGCGGTGCATGGTCCAGTATGCCGCCAGGTTGACGGTCAGTACCGAGAGGACGAGGACGGCGGCGGTACCGTAGGCATACTCGGCGGAAATGCCCTCTCGGGCGAGGATATAGAAGTGCACCGACATGGTGCGGACCGGGTCGAAGAGCGAGTTGGGTAGGCGCAGGGAGGAGCCGGCTGTGAAGATGACCGCCGCCGTCTCGCCGATGGCGCGCCCGATCCCGAGCATCACCCCCGTGACGATGCCGGGAAGGGCGTTCGGGAGGACCACCTTGGCCACCGTCTCCCAGCGCGTCGCGCCCAGCGAGAAGCTGACTTCGCGGTAGCTGTGGGGCACGGCCAGGATCGCCTCCTCGCTGGTGCGGATGATGGTCGGCAGGATCATGATGGCGAGGGTCAGGCCGCCCGACAGCAGCGACCAGCCCATGCCGAGCATGGTGACGAAGAGGATGAAGCCGAAGAGGCCGAAGATGATGGAGGGGATGCCGGCCAGGCAGTCGGTGCCGAAGCGGATCAGGCGCGTGAGCCGCGTTTCGCGCGTGTACTCAGTCAGATAGACGGCAGTTCCCACGCCCAGGGGGACGGCGATGACCAGGGCCACCAGGGGTAGCAGCACCGAGCCCACCAGGGTGGGGAAGATGCCGCCGGCACGGCCCATGTCGCGCGGATTCGAGAACAGGAAGGACCAACTCACCACCCGCAGGCCCTTCTCCAGAACGAAGAAGACGACAAAGACCAGCACGGCCAGGGTGAAGAGGGTGGCCGTGCCCAGGATGGCCACGGCGGCGATCTGCGTATACTTCGGGGGAATCCGCTTCACGATGTACGAGGTTTCCGCTTGGCCGCCAGGCTGGCCAGGGTGTTGAGCACCATGATGGCGACAAAGAGCACGACGCCCGTGGCAAACAGCGCCTGCCGGTGCTCGCCGGTCGCGTAGCCCATCTCCAGCGCGATGTTGGCGGTCAGGGTACGCGTCGAGTCCAGGACCGAATGCGGCACCTTGACGGCATTGCCGGCGACCATGATCACGGCCATGGTCTCACCGACGGCGCGGCCCATGCCGAGGATGACGCTGGCCACGATGCCGGTGCGGGCCGCCTTGAGGACGACCATGTGGACGCTCTGCCAGCGGGTGGCGCCCAGCGCCAACGCGCCTTCGCGGTAGGAATTGGGCACCGCGGCCAGGGCGTCGGTGGAGATGCTGATGATGGTGGGCAGGACCATGATGCCGAGGATGATGGCGGCCGTCAGTACCGACAAGCCTGGCCCACCCAGATGGTTCCGGATCAGCGGGGCCAGGACCATGACGCCGATGAAACCGAAGACGACCGAGGGGATCCCCGCCAGCAGTTCGATGGTGGGCTTGACGATCCGGGTCACCGAGCGGGGGCAGAACTCATTGAGGAAGATCGCCCCGGCTACACCGAGGGGGGTACCGACCAGCATCGCTCCCAGCGTCACCCAGAGCGAGGCGACGATCATCGGGTAGATGCCGAACTTGCCGCGCTGCGGATCCCACTCGGAGGCGAACAGGAAGGCGCGCGGGCCGACCCTGAGGATGAAAGGCAGCCCTTCGTGGAAGATGAAGACAGCGATGACCAACAGACTGGCAATGGCCGACATGGCCACCCCCAGCAGGATGCACCGCATGCCTTTTTCGCCGAAGAGTTTCACTGCGCGGGAATCAGACCGTCTTTGCGGATGAGGCCCTGGCCTTCGGGGCTCAGGACGTAGTCGAGGAAGCCCTTTGCCGCACCCGCGGGGGCACCCTTGGTCAGCAGATAGATGGGCCGTACCAGTGCGTATTTCCCGGCCATGGCGGCCTCGGTGGTGCAGGGGTTGCCGTCGACGCTGACCGCTTTGATGCGCTCGTTGATCAGGCCGTGCGAGAGGTAACCGATGGCGTAGGCGTCATTGGCGACGGTTTCGCGGATGGTGCCGTTGGAGTCTTGGACGATGGCGTTGGGGGTCAGGCGCAGGCCCGTGAGGATGTCCTCGAACGACGAGCGGGTGCCGGAGCCGGCCTCGCGCGAAACCACCGTGATGGCGTGGTCTTCGCCGCCCAGGTCCTTCCAGGAGGTGACCTTACCGTTAAAGATATCGCGGATCTGCGCCGTGGTCAGGTTGGTCACCGGATTCTTGGGGTTGACCACCAGGGCAATCCCGTCACGGGCGACGGCGACAGCGACCAGGTCCTTGGCTTCCGGTGGCAGGGTGACCAGGTCGGCCATGCCGATCTGGGCCGCCCCCGACAAGGCCGACTGCACGCCCACCGCCGAGCCGCCACCCTGGACCGTGATGTCGGCATCGGCGCGGGTCGACATGTACTGCTCGGCCAGTTTCTCGGCGAACGGCTGAAAGGCAGTGGAGCCCGCCAGGGTGACCTTCTCCCGGCGCTTGCCGCAGCCCGCGAGTCCCGCCGCGGTGGCGAGGGCGAGAGTGAGTGTCAACAGGGTCCGCGTTGTCGTCGAAGCCATAGCACGAGTTCCCCTGCAGCGTAATGACGAAGGCGCCGGCAGTGCTGCCCTCAGCGCAAACCATTCCCTGACGCAGCGCTAATGTAGCCGTGCGCCGGAGGCCTGCAACTGGCAGCGGGCGGCGGGCAGGGCGGTTCTAAGAAACCGGCGAGGGCGCCGACGGCTGGGTCTGCGATCGCCATTGGGCACCCCCGAGGCCCCCTTGCGGTCGCGCTATGGAGCATAGGGGGGCACGGCGTTGCGCCGGCGCTCGTCGCGGG
>CAILUI010000083.1 GCA_903837355.1 uncultured Victivallales bacterium | reverse complement strand
TTATAAAACCACCCTGGGTGCTCGCTTCCATCCCGGGAATCCGCGGGAATCCACGAGCTTACATGCAAGCTGTAAGCTATAGGCAGGCAATGGGATAGCATTCCATGATCCGCCCCGACGCCGGGCGTTCGCCGCGGAATCCGTAAATCGACAGGCCATCCTCGGGCTTGGCACGGCAGCTGCTAACAGCTCTTGCTCGGTGTTGCCTCAGGCCATTCACCTCTGACCGAAGCATGCACCCCGTATCATCTGGAGGCTGCGTCCGCAGACCATCAGGCGAGCGCTGCAAGGTGCCTTGGCGGGGGCCGTGGTGCCCATTCGGGCAGTTCAGGAAGGGGATCAGAATGAGTGCGAAGGGCAGGGTCACCCGCAAGCCGGTGAGGCCGGCCGTTCCCTTGGCGCCAGTCGAGTTCATGGCCACGGCAGCCAGCGTCGGGCCAGCCCCGGCCATTGGCACGGCCGCGCCGGCCACGTCGCCGGCGGCGTTTCCGATCGTCGGCATCGGCGCTTCGGCGGGGGGGCTGGCGGCCTTCGAGGCCTTCTTTTCCGGCATGCCGACCGCGGCGGATCCGGGCATGGCCTTCGTGCTGGTGCAGCATCTGGCCCCGGACCATAAGAGCATTCTGACGGAGCTCATCCGGCGCTACACGCGCATGCAGGTGTTCGAGGTCGAGAACGGCATGGTGGTGCAGCCCAACTGTGCCTACATCATCCCACCCAACCGCGATATGGCCTTCCTCAACGGGGCATTGCAGTTGCTGGAACCCGCCGCCCCGCGTGGCCAGCGGCTGCCGATCGACTTCTTCTTCCGCTCCCTGGCGCAGGACCAGCACGAGCGGGCCATCGGCATCGTGCTCTCCGGCACCGGCAGCGATGGCACCCTGGGCGTGCGCGCCATCAAGGGCGAGGGTGGCATGGCCATGGCGCAGACCCCCGCCTCGGCCGACTACGACGGCATGCCGTCCAGCGCCATCGCCACCGGCCTGGTCGATTTCGTGCTGCCGCCGGTCGAGATGCCGGCACAGCTCATGGTCTACGCGAGGCACGCCTTCGCCAAAGCGCCGCCGGCGGCCGGCACGGCGCCGGCCAAGGTCGAGAACGCCCTGCAGGCGATCTTCGTGCTGCTGCGCAGCCAGACCCGTCACGACTTCTCGCACTACAAACTAAGCACGATCCGGCGGCGCATCGACCGGCGTCTGGCCGTCCACCAGATCGCGACGCTGGGCGACTACGTCAAGTACCTGCGCGAGACGCCGGGTGAGGTCGAGGCGCTGTTCCGCGACCTGCTGATCGGCGTGACCCAGTTCTTCCGCGATCCGGAGGCCTTTGCGGTCATCGAGGAGTGGGTTGTGCCCAAGCTTTTCGCCGGCAAGCGGGCCGACGCCGTGATCCGCGTCTGGGTACCGGGCTGCTCGACCGGCGAGGAAGCCTATTCCCTGGCCATCCTGCTCGCCGAACGCCTGGAGGTGCTGAAGCAGGGCTTCCGGATCCAGGTCTTCGCCACCGATATCGACGGCCGGGCGATTGCCACCGCCCGCGCCGGGGTCTACCCGGCCAGCATCGCCGCCGACCTGACCCCGGAACGGCTGGCGCGCTTCTTCGCCACCGACCCCGAGCACAGCTCCTACCGGATCCGCAAGAGCATCCGCGACCTGCTGGTCTTCTCCGAGCAGAACGCGACCTCCGACCCGCCCTTCTCCAAGATCGACCTGATCAGTTGCCGCAACCTGCTGATCTACCTCGACGGGGACTTGCAGAAGCTGCTCATGCCGCGCTTCCACTACGCGCTGAACCCCGACGGCTTCCTCTTCCTGGGGACCTCGGAGTCCGTGGGGGACTTCGACGAGTTGTTCACGGCGTTGGATCGCAAAGCGAAGCTGTATCAGCGCCAGGAAGCCTGGCGCGGGGGCGCGCTGCCTGCCGTGGCCGACTTTCTGCCCACCGCGACCGCGCTGCAGGTGGCCTGTCCACGGGGTGGGACAGCCCTCCCCGCGAAGCTGCCCTTGCGCGCCCTGGTTGAGCAGGCGCTCCTGCAGGAAGTCCCCCTGGCCGCGGCCCTGGTTGACCGCCACGGCGACGTGCTGTGCCT
>CAILUI010000082.1 GCA_903837355.1 uncultured Victivallales bacterium | reverse complement strand
CGGTTGAAAACGCGACCTTCAATCAGAGGCATCTCAAAGTTGCGCGCAGTCGAGGGCTTGCCGTCCACGCCGTACTGCTGACACCACCCCCGGACCTTGCCTTTGCCCCATTGGGAATCAAACAGCCACTGTCCCAGTTGGGGGAACTTGGCCAAATATTTCTGATCTTTGGTCAGACGGTAGGCGCAGAGAAGAATGCGCATCGAAGCGCTGGTGGACCCGTCATTGTAAGAGTAGCCCTCCAGCGTTCCCGAAGTTGACGTGACCGTCTTTCCGGTTCGCTTGTAACCCTGTGTCCAGTAATCCGGCCATGTGCCATTGTCATTCTGGATCAATAGGAGATAATCCGCCGCCCGGATCGCAGATGTGCGATACTTCTCGTCAGAGGTTTGCTTGTAAGCAGCCAACATCAGGTAGGACCAACCGCGCCAGTCCGCGCGGGAGATGGTCAGCGGCGAGAGCCACTACTACCTCGGGCGGCGGTACCGCCTGCGGGTCACCCCAGCCGACGCCGCGGCCGGGGTCGTGCTGCGCAACCGGACCACGCTCGAACTCCATGTACGGCCGGACCTCGATGCGGAAGGGCGCGAGCGCATCCTGCAGCGCTGGTACCGGGAACGCCTACGGGAGCTTGTCAGCCCACTCGTAAGCAAGTGGGAAGGCATCCTGGGCGTGCAGGCGGCCGAGTGGGGCATCAGGAGGATGAAAACCCGCTGGGGCGGCTGCAACCCCACGGCCCGGCGCATCTGGGTGAACCTGGAGCTGGCTAAGAAGCCGCCTGACTGCCTTGAGTACCTCATCGCCCACGAACTCACCCACCTTATCGAGCCACATCACGACAGCCGCTTCACCGCCCTCCTGGACCGGCACCTGCCCAACTGGCGACTGCACCGGCAGGAACTGAACGCAACCCCACTTGGTCACGCTGAATGGAAGTACTGACCTACAGCACCGTGCAGGCATGCAGGTTCGCGACCGCCGCCTACGCGGCCTCGCGCGTAATGGACCGGGCCGGCCCGGCCGATGACTTGGCCCCCGTGGCAGCCGCGGACTGGACGCTGCCAGGCGGGTTCTGTGCCTCCTTGCAGGGAAGGCATCAGCCGTCGGCAATGCCGCGGCGACGGATACGACGCGACCCATGCCAGAGAGCGTGTGACAGGAGCGGACCTTCGCCTGCCCGCACCCCACCGCCAGATGGACACCGCGGGGAAGGAGTCTGCGTGGCGTGAAGGACCCCAACCAGTTCAGCCCTGATCCCCCTTACCTCTGGCCCGACACGCGGGCGCTGGGCGGGCATGTTGCCTACGCCTCGCAGCCGCCGTTCCGGGAGCTGGCCTGCCAGGCGACGGCAGTCCTGGGCGTCGTGCCGGATATCGCGGATGCCGGCACCGAGGTGTTGCAGCAGATCGTCGGCAGCCGGAGCCTGACGGCCTGCCGACTCGTCGTCGTGGTCTCCACGGCCTGCCCGACCCGGGAGAAGCACCTGCGGGCGCTGATGGCGCTGGAGCAGGCGTGCAAGATGGTGCAGCGTAATGTGGCTTTCCGTGTCTGGCCGGTGCCGAGTCTGGTACGGGCTGATGCCCGCGTGCAGGCGAGGCCCGCAACCTGCCTTTGCCTCTACGGGCCGGATGGCGCGCCAGCGCACCTGGCCATCGGCTCAGTCAACGACTTTGGTGCCGATGGCTGGCACCCCTATAGCCTAAACCTGGTATTCGCCCCGGCGCCGACCCTCCTGAACTCGTGGCGGCAGTGGTTCGACTGGGTTTGGTGCCAGGCATCGCCGCTCACGGACACCGCCGTACGGATTCCGCACCTCGTGCCGGCACCCGGGGAGATCGAGGCGGCAACGGCCTGGAACGATTACGAGTCGCTCTGCCGACACTTGGATTCACCGGACGCGGCCGGGATGACCGCGAAGGTGACGGTGGACCCGAAGACCGGCGAGGTGACCGCCGTGACTGCGGGAGGCAAGCCCGTGCAAGCGCCGACCGACGCCGCCGGCATCAAGCGCATGGACCCCCTCTTCGCCCGTCTGGCCAGCGTCCTCTCGAAGGGCGCGCTGGTCACCGTAGACGAGACCACGCGCGTCAAGCCCACCAGCATCTCGATCAGTGCGCGGCTGTTTGACCAGCTCGCAACCCGGAAGGTCGGCCGCGTCACCCAGCGACAGAGCTACACGCTGGACATACTCGACGAAGACGTGGCCAAGGAGATCGAGAAGTGCCGCACCGTGGCGCCGCTGTTGGAGCTGCTCGGGCTCCAGCTCGGGAAGGGCCAGCTCTGGGTGCCCGCAGCCACAATGCCCCTGCTGGAGAAGGAGCTGGGGAAGATGAACGGCAAGGCCAAGGCATTGCTCGACAAGGAAGTGGGCAAGGACGTGGCGGCCTTCTGCAAGAAGCGCGAAGGGCAGATAGCCGTTGACCTAGGCGACATCTACCGCGAGTTGACCGGCCGGCATCCCATCCCCGAGGCCAAGCTCCATGAGGTGCGCGAACTCATCGAGTCACGGCTGAAGGCCATCATGGCGGGTCGCATCACCCCGCAGGTGTGCAGCACGCCGATCGGAGTCCCGGCGCAGACGGGATCAGGCAATCTCTCCCAGTGGGGCACCCTCCTCTCCCTCCTGGAAGATGCCATGACGAAGCTGCGCGAGCCCTTTGCCGACCGCTACTTCGACCGGAACTTCACCGGCAAGTCGTTCGGTCGCGTCGAGTACCTCAAGGCCATGAACGTCTTTGGCGAGTCCTGGGTCGAGGACGGCGGAGGAACCAAGCTCCGCGAAACAGCGCAGGCAGAGGTCGCGGAGATCCGTGACATCATGGCGTCCGACGAAGACGCTCAGGCCAAATGCCGGGAGCTTGTGGAACTGATGGACCTAGGGCCGCATGCACCGCAGGACGATGCCGACGAACGACAGGGCGTTTTCTCGTTCCCTTGAGCGTGCGGGCGCCCCCGCGGTTCTCGCCCGGTGCCTTCCGGTTGCGGCCTTGCTATACTGCCGGACTGTGCCGGAGGCGGGCCGACGAGAGCGCAGCGTCCGAGCAGGTCGTCCGTGCGGTCACAGAGAATATCCGGACCCTGAAGTTACACCAGCCAGGGGTTCGAGACGGAGCAGGCGCGTTTCTTTACGGAGCGACTCGGACGGAGCATATTCGTATGTCAGGCAGCTCTGTGTGGAGTAGAATCTGCGCTGAAGATGCTCTTCGGTGCGTGGAACGGGACGTACTATTGGACTGGCTCAAGCCCGTCCGCTCCCAATTGGCTCAGGAGAATGTCTCCATTCCCGGGCCGGGAAAGGCCGGCGAGATCGACTACGCTTCCCTGGCGCAGGCTCTTGCCCGCCTGATGCAGCCCGGCAAGGGTGGCCGTTTGCGCCTGCCGGAGCCCTTCCGGGAGTCGCTCTGGGTCATCGGCGGGCTCTGCGACGCGGGCATCATGCCGGAAGTCCTGGACTCGCTGGGTGTCGATGGCGTGGCTCTGCAGGTGGCCGGCGCCCCCCGCCCCGCGGACGCCGCCGTCCGCCTGTGGCTAGTTGGCCGCAACCGCGCGATCCGCATCTACAACCGCCACCACGGCGACCAGCCGGGCTATCACCCAATCGACGAGGCGCGGATTTCCGAGGAGGGGCGGGCCGAGGGGGCACGGTACCTCCTATCGCTTCGGCCCAACCAGGCTTTCCTGCTTTGGCGCGGCTTCTGCGACGACTTGGGCCACTGCCCGAAGGTGGGCAGAGCCAACGAACTCAAGACGAGAGCCATGATGGACGCGCTCCGCGAGTGGTTTGAGGATCTCGGTCACTGGCGCGGCCTGGACCCCAAGGCCAAGGATCTTGACCCGGACGACCACAACGCCCACGCGAGACACCAGAAGGAGATCGAGGATTTCGTTGCCCAGCGCCAGGTCCTGCTTCGGGTGGTCGAGTACGACGATTTCCGGGCCGCCCACAAGCCGGAACACGAGGACAAGGACCATGGGTGTGTTGACTACGAGTGGATATACCTCTTGGCCGGGGAACCGCAGGTCACCCTCACCATCCAGGCGGGGAACGTTCTCCCGCCCCACAACGACCCGTCGCATCGGGACTACTTCAGGCGCGCCAGACCCTACGGGTATGCCATAGCCGAGACCAAAGGGACGGCCTACTTCCGGAACGGCCCGTTTGTGCCATTCGATTGCGGCTTCGACGGCGGCGTCTACCAACCCAGGAACTTCGAACCCGGCGACTACGAATTGCGGGAAGTAACCAAGAGGGGGGCGACCCTGGATGACGTTCGCGCGGATGTGCGTGAGTTCAAGGAACTCGCCACGAGGCCGGCACTGACGCCGGAAGACGCGGCGAAGCTAGAGGAAATCCGGAACTCGACTAGCAAGACGCTTGCGCATGCAGAGGCCATGCGTCCACACGTCGAGGGCGTGCCGCCGCTGGTCCGGAAGGCAGAGGACGCACTGGCGGACCCACTCGGTGCCGCAGACGACGCGCGACGGCAGATGCCACTGGACCGCAAGGAGCACGAGGTGCGTGACGCGGTGATTGAGTGCGGCACACAGAGGGCCGCTGCCCTGAAGCTGGGGATCAGCGAACCAACGGTCTGTCGCCGCATGCAGAAGATCAGGAGGAAGATGAAGGCTGCGGGATTCTCTGACGCCCTCGTGCTCCGCCCGTCACAGGACCACCGGCGACACACGCTGAGGCCGGACCGCCCAGGGATGAATCCGCAGGAGGAGATCGAGGCCCCAACACACGACTGGCAAGCGGACGACGCAGAGCGCAAGGGACTCATCCGTTTCTACCTTAGGCCTGGCCACAGCGCGGCCGAGCGCGCGAAGCTCCGTAAGGAGTACCCTGACATCCAGGCTGAGGCTGAGGAGTACCAGCGCAGAACACGGGGGGATTGCATCGCACCGAAATAGCCTGAAATCTAGTAACTCACTCTTGTCTAAGGGCTAGTGACTCATCACTAGCCCTTTTTTGTGTCTTCGTGAAATCACGCGACCTGGCTGCCGGGCAACGACACCCCCCGGCAGAAAGGACCCGCGTGATGAACGAAGACAAGGCCAGGCTGGGATGCAGGCCAAGGCAATGGATCCGGCCGCCAAGTCCGGTCGCGGCGCCCGCCGCGAGCTCTCGACTGGGTTACTCCCCAGGTCCCGCCGCCTCTGTGCAGGCCAAGGGCGCCACCCAGGCACACCCCGAGGGCGGCAGCCATCCCGGACTACCGGACTACGCACGTACGAGCATCGAGGTCACCGCACGGGGGTTGGTCGGCAAGTGTGGGCTGACGAAGAACGACCTCGACGACCTCATCTCTGAACTCAAGGTCGACCTGCTCCAGCACCTCTCGCGCCACGACGCGACTCGAGCTGGGCTCAACACCTACACCCAGGTTGTGGTCGGCGGGAAGGCCAAGCGGATCCTGCGCGACCGCTGCCGTCACAAGAGTTCGATCATGTGGACGGCCGAGTCCCTGGATGCACCCGTCGGCGAGGACGAAGGCAGCGATAGGCTGCCGCTGGGCGAGAGAGTCGGCGACGACGAGATTGATTCTCGTCTAGGCCGGTCCGTACCGTCGCACCATGAGAATGCCATGCTGCGCATCGAGGTGAGTGCAGTCATCGGCCGCCTGCCCGCCCAGCAGCAGATCTGCTGCGAGGTGCTCATGGCCGACGGCTCCATCAGCGACGCAGCCCGACTAGCAGGCGTTCCCCGCAAGACCTACTACGACCGTGTGGTCGTGCCCATCCGCCGCGCCTTCCGCGACGCCGGCCTCGACAGCTACCTCTGACCCGTCATTTGTCGCCGCCCCCGCCACTCGGGCGGGGCGCGGTGAAAGAAATGGTAGTGCCCCGATGGCCAACAACCCCAGCCCGGAACAAGGAGATGCGCCGCATGAACACGACCGTCTACAACTACCGATTCGAGAGCGGTGTGCCGCTCGGCGAGGCCGAGTCGACGCTGGCCCGGGCCATCGTTGCCGCCGAAGCGCTGCATGGGTCGGCGAACGTCCGGCTCGGTACCCGCTACAGCATCAACGAACCCCACCATGCCTGTGTCATCGAGGCCAGGCACAAGGCCGGCGGGACTGTCGCCCGAATCTTCACTGGCTTCCTCATCCACGAATTCGGTGAAGACTCCTTCAAGGTCAGCCGGGAGGAGGGCGCCTCCAGCGCCTGTTCCTGCGCCAAGGCAGGGCAGGCACGTGCCTGTGCCTGTGCCTGTGCGGCGAAGGCCGACGGCAAAGGGGTGCAGTGCCGCGGCTCCTGCGGCAAGGCTGGGCAGGCATGCGCCTGTGCCTGCGCGGCGAAGACTGCCAGCAAGGAGGTGCCGTGACGATCTTCGGCCCCCTGACCCAGGAGTTGGTCGGCGTCCCCAACTGCACTGCACTCAAGTCTCGTGCCACCAGCATCCGGCTGATCGGCTGCGAGACGGTTCCCAGGTCCGAAACTGCATATCGGTGACGGTTTGTCCCGAGTGTTCACCCCCATCGCGAAAGGCAACTGACCATGGCAACTCTGAACGGATTCAATGCAAACGAGATCGATCCCGCCGCCAGCTTCGACCCGATTCCTGCGGGCAAGTACGTGGCCAGCATCGTCGAGTCGGAGATGACGATCACGAAGGCAGGTGACGGGCAGTACCTCAAGCTAACCTTCGAGGTCGGAGAGGGGCCGTACACGGGCCGCAGGCTGTGGGCGCGGCTGAACCTCGACAACCCCAACCCGCAGGCGGTCCAGATTGCGCGGGCTGAGCTCTCGGCCATCTGCCGGGCCGTCGGTGTGCTGCAGCCGCAGGACTCCTGCGAACTGCACAATCTGCCGCTCTGCATCAAGGTCACGTGCAGCAAGCGTGGCGACACCGGCGACATCGTCAACGAGGTCAAGGGCTACGAGAAGAAGGAAGCTGCTTTCTCCAGTGGCCCGAATCCGGCTGCCGCTGCCCCGGCGCCGGGTCCCGCGCCCCAGGCTCAGAACCGGCCGCCCTGGCAGCGCTGAGGCCATCACCCCCGGGGGGCCGGGGAGCATACTCCGTCTCTTGGGACCGTTCCCCGTCCCCCCATCCTTCCGGGACGACGCCCAGATCAGGGAGATGTACTCGCACATGCGGGAGCCGCTGGCGCCCTGGGGCAAAGCAAACGTGAGGATTGGACTACCGTGCAGTTGAGACCCTACCAACAGGAAGCCGTCGAGGCGATCTACCGGCACCTGCGCGAGCGGGACGACAACCCGTGCGTCGTGCTGCCCACCGGCACCGGCAAGAGCCTGATCGTTGGCCAGGTGGCCACAGACGCGGTGCAGCGCTGGCATGGGCGTGTGCTGGTGCTGGCGCACGTCAAAGAACTGCTGGAGCAGAATGCGGCGAAGATCCAGCAGCTCTGCCCAGGCATTGACATTGGCGTCTACTCGGCCGGGCTGAACAGCCGTGACACGGCCAACCCGGTGATCGTCGCCGGCATCCAGTCGGTCCACAATCGCGCCTGCGATCTTGGCCCGTTCAACCTGGTGATCATCGACGAAGCACACCTCATCCCCCCGGACGGCGAGGGTATGTACAACACCTTCCTCGAGGAAGCGCGGGTGGTCAACCCCAACCTGCGCATCATCGGGCTGACCGCGACGCCGTACCGACTCAAAGGCGGCGTCATCTGCCGACCGGACAGCATCCTCAACGACATCTGCTATGAGGCCGGCATCAAGGAAATGATCGTCCAAGGTTACCTGTCTCCGTTGCGCACGCGCGGTGGCAAGGCCAGGGCCGACTTCGGAAGTCTGCACGTGAAGGGCGGCGAGTTCATCGCGACCGAGATCGAGGCGGCAATGGACACCGAGTCGCTGGTGCGCGAGGCCTGCCGCGAGATCGTCGAATTGACCCGGGAGCGCAACGCAGTCCTGGTCTTCACCTCCGGCGTCGAGCACTGCCATCACGTGGCAGTGGAGATCAGTCGCCTCAGCGGTCAGGAGTGTGGCGTCGTCACTGGCGATACCCCGGCGGGCGAACGCGCTGAGCTTCTGGCTCGGTTCCGGAGTGAGATGCTGCCAGGCGGGCCCTTCGAGCGGAAACCGCGCCTCAAGTACCTGGCCAACGTCAATGTCCTCACCACGGGATTCGACGCAACCAACGTCGACTGCGTCGTGCTGTTGCGGCCGACGAACTCTCCCGGACTCTATGTCCAGATGGTCGGCCGTGGCACCCGCCTGCATCCCGGCAAGGCCGATTGCCAGGTCCTGGACTTCGGCGGCAACGTGCTGCGCCACGGGCCGGTGGACATGGTTGCGGTCCGGGAGGGTAACGGCAGCGGCGGACCCGCCCCGGCCAAGGAGTGCCCACAGTGCCGTGCTCTGGTCCACGCGGCCTACCAAGTCTGTCCCGAGTGCCGCTACGAGTTTCCGCTGCCCGAGCGCCAGAGCCACGGTACTCGGGCTGGCATCTCGGCCATTCTCTCGGGCGAAGTAGAAAATACCGACCACGAGGTCCAGGGGGTCATCTACTCGGTGCACACCAAACGCGATGCGTCGCCGGAGCACCCCCGGACCCTATGCGTCGAGTACCGCATTGGCTGGCACCAGTACGTCAGTGAATGGGTGTGTCCAGAGCACACAGGTTTCGCGCGGGGGAAGTTCGTGGCGTGGTGGCTGGAGCGTTCTGTGATGCCGCCGCCGGCATCGGCGGCAGAGGCCGTGGCCCTGGCCGAAGATGGGGCACTCGCACAGACCACGAAGATCACGGTCCGCCGGATCCCGGGGGAGCGTTTTGAGCGCGTCCTGCGCTGCGAAGTCGGGCCGAGGCCGGAGTACTACCCCGAGCCCGGCTGGAATGACTGTCGGGACGAAGAGCCCCAGCCCAAGAACGTCCCTGCCCGAGCCTACGACGACGAGGTCCCGTTTTGAAGGAATCGTCCATGAACCATGCCGAGAACATCACGGCTGCCCTGCACCTGTTCTTTCAGCCGGGCGACGTGTTCGAGGTCAGGGTGCTCGATGCCGAGCGCCTCGGGTACCGCCGACCCCACGTGGAGTCGGGCTACTTCGACTACGACCACATCCAGGACGTGCCTCTGGCACTGGCAAAGATCAGCACCGCGCGCGGCGTCTACGTGACCCCGAATCCGGTGAAGCCGGCATTGATGGCCCGCGCCGCCAACCGCATCCGCCCCGTAGGCCAGGAGCCGACCACCGGCGACGCAGACATCGAGTGCCGCCGCTGGCTGTTGATCGACCTCGACCCGGTGCGCCCCGCGGGCATTGCGTCCTCAGACGCGGAGCACGAGCTCGCTTTCGCCAAGGCCACCGCGGTGAGCGAGGGGCTAGCCTCGCTGGGGTGGCCGGCACCCGTGGCCGTCGACTCAGGCAACGGCTTTCAGCTCATGTACCGCATCGACCTGCCGGTTGATGACGCCGGAATCGTCCAGCGTTGCCTTTGGGGGCTTGAGTCGGCCGGGGACGAGCACGTGCAGATCGACCAGGCGGTCCACAATCCCGCCCGTATCTGGCGGCTGCCGGGAACCTGGAACCGCAAAGGAGACTCGCTGCCCGAGAGACCGCACCGTCTGGCTGAGGTGGTCCAGGCGCCGGCGACATTACAGGTTGTACCTGGCACACTGATCGAGCAGTTGGCCCAGCCGCCCGCCTCGGCCGCTCCCAGCGACGTGGGACCCCACAATGCGTCCTGGGCGCAGCCGCCGCCCAGCGGCAACCGCCCTGGCGATGACTTCAACCTGCGGGGTGAGATCGGGCCCATCCTCGAAGCCTGCGGCTGGCAGCGCGTCGGCGAATCCGGCAGCAACCAGCTCTGGCGGCGCCCGGGCAAGACCGCCGGCAACCACTCCGCCACCTTCGACGGTCAGTGCTTCTACGTCTTCTCGTCTTCCGCGGCGCCCTTCGAGGCCAACCGGGGCTACTCAAAATTCCATGTGTTCGCCATGCTGGAGCACCAAGGCAACTTCACCGCCGCGGCCGGCGCACTGGCAGGCCAAGGCTATGGCGATGGCCACCCAGCCGAAGACCCGGAAGTTGACCTTGCCGGGATCCTCGGGCGGTTATCCCCGCCGCACGCGGAGCCTGCCAACCTTGCCCGTGAGCAGGCCGAGGTCCCGCCCCCTGCTGCCGGCAATCCTGGGCCGCGCGATCCCGGCCATTTACCCGAAGAGCTGCTGCACGTGCCAGGCTTCATCGGGCAGGTGATGGAGTACACCGTTGCCACCGCGCCGTACCCGAACCGCGTGCTGGCCTTCTGCGGGGCGCTCTGCCTACAGTCCTATCTGGCTTCTCGTCGGGTGAGAGACAGCCTCAACAACCGCAGCAACATCTACATCGTTGCCCTGGCCAACTCCGGCGTCGGCAAAGACCATCCGCGCCAGGTCAACTCCGAGGTCGCCTACCTGGCGGGGGCGCTCCGGGGTGTCGGCGATGCGTTCGCCTCGGGCGAGGGCATCGAGGACGCCATGTTCCTCAACCAGGCCATGCTCTTCCAGACCGACGAGATCGACGCGATCCTTGCCGGCGTCAGCCGGGCCAAGGATGCCCGTAACGAGATGATCATGCAGATCCTGCTCAAGATGTACGGGGCGTCGCGCGCCCGCTACCCGGTGCGCAAGAAGGCCGGCCAGGCTGAGTCACTGATCATCCAGCAGCCATCCTTGACGCTCTTTGGCACGGCGGTGCCGCAGTACTTCTACAAAGCCCTGAGCGGCCGGATGCTCAACAACGGCCTCTTCGCCCGGACGCTGGTCCTGGACGCCGGGCCGCGCAGCCGGGGCCGCACGCCTGCCGTCTCGCCCGTGCCCCAGCCCATCGTCAATACGGCGAGCTGGTGGGCCAACTACAACCCTGGCGGAGTCCGCAGCGGTAACCTGTCCGGCTTCAATCCCGAGCCGGTCGTAGTGCCCGACACGTCCGAGGCCACGGCCAGAAGCGCGGCGATCTGGGCGCTCACCGACGACGCCTACGAGGGAGCACAACGGCAAGGAGACGAGACGAAGATGGCCATCTGGGCGCGTGCCTACGAGAAGGTGCGCAAACTCGCACTGCTCTACGCCTGCAGCGAGAACCACCATGACCCGCGGATCTCCGCCGCGGGCGTCGACTGGGGCTGGCGCATCGTCGAGCACCAGACCCGGCGCATGCTCTTCATGGCCGATCTCTACGTGGCGGACAGCGAGTTCGAGGCTGACTGCAAGCGCTTCATCGAGGTGCTGGGTAACCTGCGGTCTCGCGATGCCGACGCCTTCATGCCGCACTGGGAGTTGAGCCGTCGCCTACGCTGGTCGGAGAAGAAGATCGAGGAGGTCTGCGAGTCCCTGGTGGCCCAGGAACTCATCGAGGTAAAGGTGGCTCAGCGCGGGCCGATGCGGCCGCAGTACAGAGTTCGCTCCTGACTACTCCGTAGACCCAGGACCCAGTACGAGGAAGGCTCAGCCCATGGTGAATCGCAGAACCTGGATTGGCGGCAAAGGGTGTCCAGAACCCAGAAGAGTGACACCACGCGAAACTCCACATCCGGGCCCCATCCTGCGGGGTAACGAGGGGGGCCAGTGCGGGGAAATGGCTGCGAACCCCGCAAATAGCACTCCGGGGATGCGGGGTCATGCGGAGTTAATGCGGAGTTCTTTCGAGATGCAAATCATAGTATTAGAGAGAGATACACTTCTTCTCTTTCATTACTCCACAACTCCGCATGCCAGCCTCACCTGCCATGGCGTGTGCCTCGCGCGAGCGAGATGTGGAGTTTCCTGGCAGCGATTCAGCGGCGCGCAGTTACAGGGCCGCGGCGCGGCGGCCAAGCGGATGGATGCTGCCAGGCGGGAACGGCTCGGCGTCGACGCCGATCATGCGGCAGTTCCGTCGGGTCAGCCGGCCCCCATGAGAGACACTCATTCTTGCCTGACTTCCGCCAGTTGGTGTGAATGGGGTGAAAGAAATGGTTAGTGGCCCTGACTGGCGGCGCGGCCGGCTGCCGCGGGGCTCGGTGGGATTCCGGATGGACAGCGGTGAAGACTGTTTCAGGAGTGGCCGGTGAATGCAACCCACAGCAATGAGGTGGAGAAATGTCCGAGAATGTCACGGATCTGACCGACAATCAGCGACGAGTCATTCCCTTCCTTGTGCACTCTGCGACGGTCGCCGATGCCTGCCGAAAGGCGAAGGTCGCACCCAAGACCGTGTACTTGTGGCTTCACGAGTGCGATGCGTTCCGGGAGGAACTGCGTCGGCGCCGCAATGCGGTCGCGGACGCCGCCTTCGACGGCCTCAAGGCCCGCATTGAAGAGGCAGTTCTGACCTTGGGCGCCCTGCTTCATGGCGAGAGGGACTCGATCCGTCGTGCTGCCGCCAAGGACATCTTGGAACTGGCGATGAGGATCAAGGAAGTCCAGGAACTCGAAGAACGGATTCAGAGACTGGAAAGCATGCAGGAGGTGAAACGTGCGTAACGAGCAAGCCATCAGGAAGCTGGAGAAGCAGACCGAGGAATCGATGAGCCCGAGGGACTGGGCGGTTCTCCTGGCCGACCGGATCGCCAGCTATGAGACCGCTGATGAATACTGCGCCGCGCAGGCCCAGGCGACCAACCCCGACGAGTCCCCGCATTTCCGGCCGTTGGCAGTCTACCGGCGCCTGCTGATCCTGGGTGACTCTGAGGCGTTGCGGGCCGCAGAAGTCGAGTACCGGACCCTGTGTCAGTTGTCGATGGATCTGAACCGGGAGTTTGTGACGCTGAGTGAGCGCGAGCAATTGAGGTACGGCCTGGTGATCAGCCTCTGTTACCTCTTGACGCAACCGCCGGAACCCGGAGCGGCAAAGACGGATGGTGATCGGCAGGGTGGGGCCACCGGGGGGACTATGGGTATCGCCGAACTCGCCGACAATATGGCACTCCGACTTGCCGTCGTGCGCACTCACCTCGGGGCCGTGGAGTTGCTGTCTCAGGAGCGGTTCCTGGGGCATCCCTTCATCGCGAAGTCGCCCTTGCGGGCTCTGCGCGCGGTCGAGGCCGGCCTTGATGGACTCCTGCAACGCTTGGGCAGGTTCCGCGCGGGAGTTGGCGAACAACTGCCCGACCAGGTCGTGCCGGCGCCCGCGTCCGTACGCGCTTTGGCTGACTGCTGGCTCCACGCGGCCCAGCAGGAAGTGCGCAGCGTTGTTTCTCCCGATCGCCAACGGCTGTGGCAGGAGTTCAGGGCCATCTGCGGCGGCCACTATGATGTCGAGATCGCCTATGACCTGGTATGCCGGGCCGTGACCGTGGAGTGAGGAGCACCCGGGCGGCACCGGCGTCGCATGCACGACCACTGGACTGAAGATGCAGGAGACCCACACAATGCAGGATCAGACCAACCGACCAACCCGCACCGCCAACGACCGGCTCAGTCCCACCGAAGCCGCCGACTACCTCGGCGTGCGTGCCGACTACGCGGCCCGCCGGCTGTCCTATCGTATCGTGTATGTCAAGGACGTGATTCCGGAAGGCGTGACCGCCTGCCTCTGTGCCACGAAGGAGCTGGGTCTTACGCCGGACGTTCATTAGCAGGAAGGGACAACGACCATG